>JAGORP010000051.1 GCA_018062725.1 Flavobacterium sp. | reverse complement strand
TGTTTGTAAACAAAGCATTATTGCATAAATTATATCATGAAAAGAACTTAAACTTTTACATTAAATTACCAGAAGGGAATGCCGAAGTTTTTATGGCCACCATTCATCCGTCTAGCGATCCTAATAAAATAAAAACCAAGCCTGAAGGTTATTTTGTAATGATTCGTTTGCTCGATAATGAGTATATAAAAAAGTTGGAAGAAATTTCTACTGCCAACATTACCTTCGTGGATTTTGAAGAGGAAGTAAAGCTTTATGATGAAAGTATTCAAGATATTCATATTTTAAAATCATGGGACGGTCGCAAGGTTGCTGCGCTTAGTTTTAAAAGAAAATTTTATGTGAACTTCAAAGCAACAGAGAATATTCTGTTTATAATTTTAGCTTTTTTTATCCTTTTTCTGTTTGTTTATGTGGTTTTTTTAAGAAAATGGGTTTCAATACCCTTACTGTTAACGACAAGAATTCTTGAAACGGGAAGTAAAAAGGCTATTAAAAAACTAAAATCAGCTCCAGGCGAATTTAGTCGCATCGGGAATTTGTTTGAAGAAACCTTTTCACAACGAAAATTGTTAGAAAATGCCAAAGCCAAAGCAGAAGAAAGTGATCAATTGAAAACAGCTTTCTTAACCAATTTATCGCATGAAATTCGAACCCCGATGAATGCTATAATAGGTTTTTCGGAATTATTAAAATCGAATGAAATTACCAATGAAGAAAAGAAGCAATATGTAGAAATTATTAATAAAAGCGGTGGAAGTTTGGTTTCAATTATAGATGATTTAATCGAAATGTCAAAAATTGATTCTAAACAAATTGTACCAAATTTAACTAGTGTTGCTATAGAAGAATGTGTTTCAGAAATTTATCAATCTGTGAAAATTACCATTCCGAAGACAAAAAAAATCGACTTCAAACTAATCAAAAGTAAAGTGCCTTTGCCTCACAATGTTTTTACCGATGTGGTCAAGTTAAAGCAAGTGTTACTTAACCTGCTAACCAATGCTATAAAGTTTACGGATGAAGGATTTATTTCGATTTCGTTTGAGTGGAGTAAAAAAAGAAATAATATTGAATTTGTAATTGAAGATTCTGGTTTAGGGATTGAAAAAACGAATCAAGAATTTATTTTTGAACGATTTAGACGTGTCGATGGCGATTATTCAATAAAAGCGGGAGGTTTGGGATTAGGACTCGCCATAACAAAAGCTTATGTAGAACTTTTGGGAGGAACAATTTCCTTGAAATCGGAACTTGGAAAAGGTTCAAAATTTAAATTTACGCTGCCTTTAATGTTTGACTTGAACGAAGAGGTAATGATGGAAAAAATAGAGGTCGTTGCAGAAAATGTTAACACTAAAATTAAAAATAAAACAATTCTTATTGCAGAAGATGACAATATTAATTATTTGCTCTTCGAAAAAATAATGAAAAATACCAATTTTACCATTATTAGAGCCAAAAATGGGGAAGAAGCAGTCGAACTATTTAAAAATAATAAAGGAATAGATTTGATCTTAATGGATATCAAAATGCCAATCATGAGTGGCTACGAAGCTTTGATAAAAATTAAGGAAATAGATTCTAAAATTCCAATTATTGCCCAAACGGCCTATTCTTCTTCTGATGAAATTGAAAAAATGAAACAAGCTGGTTTTACCGATCATATAACGAAACCCATTAACAAAGAAAAATTATTCGAGAGCATTACGTGTAACTTACCTTAATCAATTTGAAAGCAAAAGTACTCGGATTGTGTTTCAGTTTCTTTTTTTTGAATGCTTTGGCACAAGAAGGAATTGAAAATACCAGCAGAAAGGATTCTGTGGTAAGCGATAAAAAGCTAAAAATAAAACTGGATGTTTTGTCACGATACATTTGGCGTGGGCAATCTTGGGGTGGCGATTATGTTGTTTTTCAGCCTAATATAGAATATACATTGGGTGAAAAAGTAGTGCTAGGTGTTTGGGGAACGTCTAATTTTAAAAAGGATTATTTTTATTTGGACGGCTCTTCTTATAAAGGATATCAAGAACTCGATTTTTACGTGTGTTATGCAGTAAACGATTTTATATCACTTCAATTATGGGATTATTATTGGCCTTCTGTAGAAAAAGTAAAGGGAGTTGACAATCGTTTTTTTAATTACAAATCGAATAGTGTAAAAACTTTAGATTTTATAGTAGCATTCGACTTTTCAGAAACAAAACTTCCTTTTAATGCTACTCTTAGTACTTTGATTGCAGGAAATGATTTTAGATATGATGCTAAAGGTCAAAATCCAAAGCAAAACTTTACTACTTATGCCGAAATTGGCTATGCAGTAAAAAATGTACTACACAGAATCAGGACAAAACCATTTCAAGATATTAAGGTGTCTTCTTCGGCAGGTGTGGTTTTCAATAATCAATCGGGTTATTATATTGCTGGGGATTACGACAAACCATCTTTAGTTAATCTGACTTTAAAAACTTCAAAAGAATTCGGTATCAATAAAAATTGGAAGTTGCCCATTTCCTGCACCTATATCCATAATGCCGCTACAAAAAATACAGCAACTTTTGGTAGAAATTTTATAATACTCGCAACAGGTTTGGCCTTTTGATAAAAAGGAAGCGTCACTAATTTAAGTTAGAAATATTATCAGTAAAAATAATTTATTATATTTATAGAAACATAAAACTAAACGATTGAAAATAAATACTTTATTCCCATTAAAAACAACTTTTTCAAAAGTGGTTTTACTACTTAGTGCCGTTACCGTTGGGTTGTTACTTTTGGTATTAACCTTATATATTTATACCCTTCAGCAAGAAAAAGAAATCTTTAAAAATAGTAATGAGCTATATAATCACGAAATCGAGGAATTATTAAAGTTAAACACAGAATCGTATTCGTCTATCGCAGCTGATATTACTTATTGGGATGAATTTGTGACTTTTACCCAAACAAAAGATCTTAATTGGTTTAATCGATCGGTGGCCAATATCATTGATACGTACAATGTTGAATATTTAGTCACTTACGATATCAAAGGGAATTTTATAACAAAAGTGTCTACTTCAAAAATTGTGACCAAAGATTTTATTCCGAAGGAAGTTTTCGCCCAGTTGTATGAAGAAAAATCAAATCGTTTTTATTTAAAAATCCCAGAAGGAATAGTTGAAGTTTATGGTGCTACAATTCATACTTCCGACGATCCTTTTAAGAATAAAACCAAGCCATCGGGCTATTTTTTCATTGTACGACTTCTAGATAAAAATTACTTTGCCACAATTCAAGAAATATGTAGTTCTAAAATTAGTTTTTACACCGGAAAAGAAACTGCTGGAAAGACGGTTTTCAAAATCGTGCCCTTAAAAGATTATAACAATAACAAAATAGCCGAACTGTATTTTAAAAGGGCCTACGATATCGATTTTTACATCACAAAATTCATTTTATCGGTTATGGCAATTGCTTTAGTCTTGTCTTGGGTGGTGTATTATTTGTTTTCGGTAAAATGGGCCAAATTACCTTTGGTTTTAATTAAGCGAATTTTATCTTCTGAAGATAAAGAGGCTATAAGTCGACTTAAAAATATCAAAGGCGAATTTAGATATATTGGAAAATTATTTGAAGAGAACTTAACACAAAGAGAATTGTTGAGTAAAGCGAAAGAAAAAGCAGAAGAAAGCGACCGACTGAAATCGGCTTTTTTAACCAATTTATCTCACGAAATTAGAACGCCAATGAATGCTATTGTTGGTTTTTCAGATTTGTTGGATAATCATGAAATTCCTGAAACTGATGAAAAAAAATACCGTGAGATAATTAGCACCAGCGGAAAAAATTTGGTGGCAATTATTGATGATTTGGTCGAAATGTCGCAAATAGATACCAATCAAATTCAGCCAAGATATTCGGAGTTTGAACTGGAAGAAACCATTCAGTTTGTATTTGAAGAAACTAAAAAACTTGCTAAAGACAAAAAGCTTACTTTTAAAATCGAAAATTTAAAAGGGAATATTCCGAATAAAGTGATTTCGGATAAAGCCAAATTTGAACAAATCATTTATCATTTACTGTCCAATGCGATTAAATTTACCGATGAAGGGAATATTTCTTTATTATATGATGTCGATTTAAAATTGGAAAGAATTAACATTACTGTTATTGATACTGGAATTGGAATTGAAAGTAAAAACTTTGAGTATATTTTCAAGCGATTTAGAAAAGTAGATTCAGACCATACAATTAAAGGTGGTGGAATTGGTTTAGGTTTGTCTTTGTCTAAAGCGTATGCAGAAATGTTAGGCGGGGAAATTTCCATACAATCGCAATTAGGGAAAGGAACCATGTTTAGTTTTTATATTCCGCTCATTCTAAAAACGAAATTAGATGTCGAATTAACAGAACAGTTGGAGATTTCGACAGCGGATGACTTAGAAAAAGGTCGCAAAAATGCAATTGAAACAATTTTAGTCGCCGAAGATGATAATTTCAATTATTTGTTGATTGAAAAAATCCTGAAGCTTAAAAATTACAAAATTATTCGCGCCGAAGATGGAGAAGAAGCGGTTGAAATTAGTCTGAATAATGACAATATCGATCTGATTTTAATGGATATAAAAATGCCAAAAATGTCTGGTCATAAAGCTTTTGAGGAAATTAAAAAACGCAAACCCGAATTGCCAATTATTGCTCAAACGGCTTATACTTCAAGCGAAGAAGTGGAAGAAATATTTAAAACAGGGTTCACTAATTATATTTCGAAACCCATTTCTAAAGAAAAATTATACAGTTTAATCGATAAAGTATTAAAACACAAACGAATTCTTTGATTTTACTTAGCGTTAAATTTAAAACCAATTCCGTGTAAATTTTCGATAGAGATATCGGGTTCGGTACTAATGATTTTTCGCAATCTTGAGATAAAAACATCCAAACTTCTGCCTAAAAAATAATCATCGCTTCCCCAAAGCTTTTTGAGAATGTCTTCTCTTTTGAGAACGATGTTTTTATGGTCCAAAAATAATTTCAAAAGCTCTGATTCTCTTTGGGTTAAAACTATTTTCTCAGTATCATTATAGACCAAATAATTGGCCGTGTCAAACAAATATTTCCCAATAGTATAGTGTGTGGCGGTAAGCGAATTGTCTTTTCGAGAACGTTTTAAAAAGATGTCGATTTTGAGTTCTAATTCTTCAATACTAAACGGTTTTACAATATAATCGTCGGCCCCAATTCGCAAGCCTTTGATACGATCTTCTTTGAGTATTTTGGCCGAAATAAAAAGAATAGGAATCTCAGGATCTATTTTTCGGATGGCTTCCGCAAGTTCAAAACCATCCATTTTCGGCATCATAATGTCAAATAAACACAAGTCAAACGAAGTGGTTTTAAACGATTCTAATGCTAATAATCCATTACTGCAATGTGTTATTGCGTACTTTTCTTCCAAACTATCTTTGGTTAAAAAGGCAATGGTTGCATCGTCTTCGGCATAGAGTATTTTTGATTTTGACATTTCTTAGTTTTTCGGAATTAATATGGAAATCAATAAACCTTTACTGCTTTTGTTGGACGCAGAAATTTTCCAATGATGTTGCGTGCATATTTTTTTGACGTAGAAAAGACCAAGTCCAAATCCGTTAATTTCATTGCTTTTTTTATTGTTTTCGCGATAAAATTTATCAAATAAATGCGGAAGATTGGCTTCTGAAACACCAATTCCGTTATCGGAAAAAGCGAGTTGCAAGCCATTTTTCTCTTCGGTAATAGCAATCATAACTTCGGGTTTCTCATTGCAATATTTAACCGAATTGTCAAGAATGTTGTACAAGATATTCGTAAAATGAAATTCATCTGCAAGCAAGTAATGTTCTTTTTGAGAGTCAACTGAAACCGATAAGTTAGGATGTTTCAGTTTCATGTTTTCAATGACTTCATGCAACACTGTCATTACATTAAGCTCTTTTTTTTCTAATTCAAGTATCGAATCATCCGATTTAGCAATGTTTAATATTTTTTCAATATGATTGTTGAGTTTTTTGCTTTGGTTGATGATTATTTGAGTGTAATTATTTAGCTTATCATCGTTTGTAATGCTATCTTGTTTGCTTAAATAATTGGATGCTAGTAAGATGGAAGATAGTGGCGTTTTGAATTCATGGGTCATATTATTAATAAAGTCACGTTGTAAATCGCTGTACTTTTTTTGTTGGATAATGGTGTAAATGGAGTAGACATACACCAAAAGAATAACAATTAAGGCGACCGTTAGAAATAGCCAAAACCGAAGCGAACTTAAGAGAAAAGACGTTTCATTCGGAAACCGAATGGCAAAGTAATACACTAAATTTTTATGCTTCGGGAAGTTAATTTGCTCTTCTTTTTCAACAGTGTTTGAAAAGGAAATGTATTTTCCATAAACCATTTCATCACTTTGGCAATTGTACATGGCATATTCATAATCGGTATTAATGGCCGATTTTGAGAATTCTTCTTTTAAATAATGTTCTAAAACATCGGGGGAAAATTCATTTTCGACATTGGCTACATAATAATCGTTGGCAATTTTTCGCACTGGATTATCAGCCGGAATTTCCCGATTCGTACTTAAATATAGTTTTTTAACAACTTCTAATAGCGCCACATGTACTTTTTGGGAAAATTTCTTTTCTTCCAAATAGAAGGCTTCTTTTGTCCAAAGTAATTGTACAATTAAGATTCCGATGGTGGCGACTAATCCGAGGACAATGATGCTATTTAGTTTGTTGGCTTTCATCTACAAATTTGCTACCGTAATATTACTAAAAATTAGCACATCATTTTTGCATTAACAACTCGTTAACAAACATTTGAAATTGGTTAACAAGAGGATGCATCACCTTCTTCTATCTTTGACTTGTTCGAACTAACAAATTAACGTACAACCTTAAAATTTAAAAGAATTATGAAAAATCTAATTAAAATTTCAATGGTAGTTGTCGCTACCTTATTAATGTCATTTTCCGTTAACACGGCAATTTCTTGGAAATCAGATACAGTAGATGTAGGTGAAATTCCACAAGGAACTCCAAAATTGATTGAATTTACGTTCCAAAATACAGGAACTAAAGAAGTTGTTATTACGAATGTGAAAACGTCTTGCGGTTGTACAGCTTCCGATTATACTAAAGAAGCTATTGCGCCCGGAAAGTCAGGTTTTGTAAAAGCGACTTATAATGCTGCTGCCAAAGGAAGTTTTACCAAAACAGTTACGGTTACAACTAATGCAGATGAAACTCCGAAAGTGTTAACCTTGAAAGGGAATGTAATCTAAGAAAAAAAAATCCCAAATTCTTCACGACGATCTTATTGAAGTGAAGAATTTGGGATTTGTATTTTATATTTTTGGAATTTGTTATTTAAACCTCCGGCTCTCCATACAAGTCAAATTCTGTTGCATCCGTAATTTTAATGTTTACAAAATCACCTGTTTTTAAATAGAATTTAGTTGCATCAATTAAAACTTCGTTATCAACATCCGGACTATCAAATTCGGTTCTTCCCACAAAGTTATTGCCTTCTTTTCGGTCAATAATACATTTAAAGGTTTGACCAATTTTCTCCTGATTTAAATCCCAAGAAATTTGCGCCTGAATGTCCATAATTTCGGCTGCACGAGCTTGTTTTACTTCTTCAGGAACATCATCTTCTAATAAATAAGCATGTGTATTTTCTTCGTGTGAATAGGCAAAACAACCCAAACGTTCAAAACGCATTTCTTCGACCCATTTTTTTAGAATTTGGAAATCTTCTTCCGTTTCTCCAGGGTAACCTACAATTAAGGTAGTTCTGATGGTCATTTCGGGAACAAGGGCTCTGAAGTCTTGAATTAATTTGGTCGTTTTTTCTTGAGTAGTACCGCGTCGCATCGATTTTAGGACACTATCCGAAATATGTTGTAACGGAATATCAAGGTAATTGCAAATTTTTGGTTCGCGTTTCATTAACTCTAAAACATCCATTGGGAAACCAGTAGGGAAGGCGTAGTGTAGGCGAATCCATTCGATACCATCTACTTTGACTAAGTTTTCTAGTAATTCGGCTAGGTTTCTTTTCTTGTATAAATCTAATCCGTAATAAGTTAGATCTTGAGCGATTAAAATCAATTCTTTTACACCATTAGCGGCCAAACCTTCTGCTTCTTTAACCAATTTTTCAATGGGTTGCGAAACGTGTTTACCTCGCATAATTGGGATGGCGCAAAAACTACACGGACGGTCACAGCCTTCTGCAATTTTCAAATAGGCATAATTCTTCGGAGTAGTTGTTAAACGTTCTCCTAATAATTCATGTTTATAATCGGCTCCTAATGCTTTTAAAAGTAATGGAAGTTCTGTAGTCCCGAAATATTGATCAACATCTGGGATTTCTTTTTCTAAATCAGGGCGGTATCTTTCAGAAAGACAACCTGTAACAAAAACTTTGTCGACAATTCCTTGTTCTTTTTTATCAACATATTCCAAAATCGTATTCACCGATTCTTCTTTGGCATTATTGATAAATCCACATGTGTTTATCACCACAATGTTTCCTTCTTGTTCGTGGACTACATCTTTCCCACTGGCTTTTAACTGGCCCATTAGTACTTCGCTGTCATACACATTTTTAGAACATCCAAGTGTGATAACGTTGATTTTATTTTTCTTTAACGATTTGGTTCTCATTGCTTTAATTTAAGTCCCGAAGTTTCGGGATGCAAAATTACGCTTTTTATAGATATGAGCGCCATGGTTTGTAAACTTTTATGATGGTTTGGTTGAAACCCTTATTGTTAGATTGCTTTATAACTTTTCAGATTGGTGTTTACTTGCAAAATAGTATGAATAGTTTCGAAATAAAAAAAAAGCGCTAATTAGTTCTTTTATATTTATTGACATTAAAATCAATGGAATAGATGTTTTCTATTCTTTTCTTATTGGGTAATTCTTCGGTTCTTGAAAAATATAATTTCTTTTCTTTTTCATGAAAAAAGGGACAAAATTCTCCTAGTTGTGTATTGATTGTATTCCCTAAATTAATGGGTTGTGACCATTTTCCTTTTTCGTTAAAACTGATGTATAAATCCACATCGCCAAAACCATTCGGATTTGAAGAGAAATAAATAATATATTTTTCATTTTTATCTATAAACGGATTGGATTCTCTGTAAGATGAATTAATTGCAAGTCCAATATTAATAGGTATTTGGTATTTTCCATTTTGAAATTTAGATACATAGATGTCGGAACTCCCTTTGCCGTCTGGATTTTCTTTCATGAAATAAATCGTACCATTTTTAGTCATAGAAGCAAAAGATTCTGAAGCATCGGTATTAATGTCGTTTCCGAGATGATAGGGTTCACTCCATTTGTTTTTTATTTTTTTTACTGCCCAAATGTCAAATCCTTTACGGTTAGGTTGTCCTTCAACAGGGCGATTTGATTGAAAAAGAATTGTTTTTCCGTCTGGCGAAAACATAGGGTCTATATCTTTCCAATTTTTATTTTCTGAGAAATTTGCGGTTGTTCCTTTTTCCCATTTTCCGTCAACTTTTCGAGAATGTAAGATTGAAAGTGTATCTCTTCCGCCGTTAGAATTCACCCAAAATGCCTCATTTCCATCGGGAGAAATAGTGAGTCCGAAAACACCATTGGTTGATATTTTGGTCGATTCAAAAACAGTAGCTTTATCTTGAGCTATTACAAGTGTTGTAAAAAGAACAAAAAAAGAACAAAAAAATAGTCTCATCATTATAATTCGAAGGCTAAAGTAACGGTTATGTTGTTGTTTTTAGAATCAATAAAAGCTTTATTCGTTAGCCCTTGTGAGAACATTTGATCGGCATAACTTCTTTTTGCAGTCGAATAGGCGAAATCAAGTTTTGTCATACCAAAATTGTAACCAAATCCACCTGAAAAACCGGTTAAATCACCCATTCTGTTTTTGTCTTTGTATGGACTTTCTTCAAAACGATATCCTCCGCGTAAGCTCCATTGGTTTAATTTTTTTTCAAAACCAATTCGATACTCATTGCTATTTGTAAATACAGTACTTAATTGCGTGTTTATCGCGCTGTCATTATTGGATGATTTGTACTGCATGTTTCCATAGTTTTTGGTACTATAGTCAAAGCTAATCATTCCTTCTTTTCCAAAAACAAGCGCTCCACTTAGTGTCCATTTGTCTGGAGTTTGCAATTTATACGGGTATATTATGGTTATATTCGGATTTACAACTTCTGGAGGCAAATCGCCGTCGGTTGGGTTTCCTGTAATTGCTCTTACGCTTTGAGTCAATTCATCTTCTAGGGTTAGCCAAGTCGGAGATTCATAACTTGCTCCCAAACGAATTAAGTTCGTGATTTTATAAATTCCACCCACTTGAAATGAAAAACCATTTCCAAATGTGTGCAAGTCATTGTTGAAATATACGGTATGTACGTAGTCTGTAGAACCAGATGTGTTATTATTGTTGGTTTCGAAAAAACGGGAAGAACGAGTATAATCAGTAAAATGAGTATTTATATTCAGTCCAATGGATAGTTTCTCTTTGTATTGTGCAGAAGCATTAAAACTCAATTTTCCGTTGTAACCCGAGTTAATGATGTCGTTTTGTTGATAATAATTACCACCCGGTGCGACTGCTGATTCATATTGAGTAATGTTTGGATTTCCCGGATTTAATGGGTCGCTAGATAACGGAATTGGATTAATGATATAGGCCCAATAGCCTAAATAGGCTTGTTGTTCATTGTAAGTCAATTCGTCATAATAATAATCATTAAAAACGCCTTGTTTTATACCATTTGCATAGCTAGTAAAATAATTTCCAATAGAATTATTATTAGAACCTGAATAAAATAAATTAGAATTAAAATTATTTAAGTTTTCATAGTTCACTCCTATGGCAAATTTGTTCCAATGACTTTTTTCACTTCGGTTGTTGAAAACAAAAACGGCTCCTAGCTGACTAATGTCGACTTCAGTATTTTTTCCCGAAGTTCTAGTGCCGAAAAAATTTGTCTCTGTCGAAAGCGAAGAGATATTCAAAGTCCCTCCAATTTGATTGTTGGCAAAAATGGAAGAACTCGCCGGATTGATGTTTATCGCTGCTAAATCACCACCCAATGCGCCAAAAGCGCCACTCATTGCTCTAAATCTTGCGGTTCCAGTCATATCGTTTTGGGAAAAACGAAGAGCATCTGTAATTTCTTGTGCTTGAATTATATGAAACCCTGCGACAAGAGTAAGTATCGAAATGTATTTTTTCATGGTTTGTATTTTGATTTGCTGTATGTAGGTAATTTTTATCTTCTACCGCCACGACTTCCACCAGAAGGAGCATTGCCACCTCCGAAACCTCCATGGGATGAAGAGGAGCGTGGAGATTCAAAACTTCTAGGGCTGTATGTTCTCGGTTCGTTTCTAGGCGTTTCATAACTTCTAGGATTAGCGGGTCTTGGTTCGCTTCTTGGTGTTTGGAAATTTCTAGGATTTGTAGTTCTCGGCTCATTTCGAGTCGGTTGGTTACTTCTAGGATATTCGCTTCTTGGTGTATTGCTTCTTGGACTTCTTGGTGATGTAGAAAAGTTTCTTGGACTTCTAACGCCTGAATTTATATGTGAATTGTCTCGATTTCCGATTGCTCTTCTGCCTGATGAATAATAATTATTTCCGGTATTTCTGTCATAAATAGAACCTCTTCTTCCGTTTCCGTAAGCATAATTATTGCCATAATAGCCGTAATAGCCATTTCCATAATAATTGTTATAACCCCAGTTGTTGTATCCGTAATACCCGCCGTAATAAGGGTAACTCCATCCCCATGAAGGTCCGTAAAATCCAGTGTATCCCCAATACGGGTTATACCAATTATTCCAAGAGTAGCCGTAATAGAATGAATTTCTCCACGGGCTAATGCCCCAATAACCACCCCAATTCCAGTTATTATAGCCCCAATTGTTATCATAAACATTAATAGTAATGTCACGATTGTTGTCTCCCCAACTGCTGTATTGCTCTTTAGTAGTTTCAATGGTATCGTTGGAAACTTTGCTTGAATAGTTGTCTACGTCGGTAAATATTTCCTCATTTCCATTACTGTAGTTATAGGCGTTGTTCCCGAAGTATTCTTTGTATTTGTTAACAGAAGAATTGTCAGCTACAACCGTTTCTTTTTTTTCAGTTGTAACCACCTCTTTTTTGGTTCCGCCATAAATACCATCGTTGTCGTAATAGGAAGTGTTTTGATAACTGCCACAAGAAACAACAGTTAAGCCTAGTAATCCAACAACGGATTTTAGTATAGAATTCTTAGTTGAAATGTAATAAGTTTTCATATCATTTGATTTTTTATTGTTGGACAATACAAAAATAGTTAGTTTTGCAATAAGTATTTCAATTAAATAAAGGTAACAATTTTTGTGCCAAACAAGGTTATGAGTAAGAATTTAACAAAAAGAGCAGAAGATTATTCTAAATGGTATAATGAGCTGGTAGTCAAGGCTGATTTAGCCGAAAATTCAGCAGTAAGAGGGTGTATGGTTATCAAGCCCTACGGTTATGCAATTTGGGAAAAAATGCAAGCAGAATTAGACAGAATGTTTAAAGAAACAGGACATAGTAATGCCTATTTTCCTCTTTTTGTTCCGAAAAGCATGTTTGAAGCTGAAGAAAAAAATGCGGAAGGTTTTGCAAAAGAATGTGCCGTTGTTACGCATTACCGATTGAAAAATGACCCAGAGAAGCCAGGAAAACTGATGGTGGATCCCAATGCAAAATTAGAAGAAGAATTAATTGTACGACCAACTTCTGAAGCAATAATTTGGAGTACTTATAAAGGTTGGGTGCAATCTTACCGAGATTTACCTTTATTAATAAACCAATGGGCCAATGTGGTGCGTTGGGAAATGCGTACGCGTTTGTTTTTGCGTACTGCAGAATTTTTATGGCAAGAAGGGCACACGGCGCATGCAACTAAGGCAGAAGCGATTGAAGAATCTGAAAAAATGATGCATGTATATGCTGATTTTGTGGAGAATTTCATGGCTATTCCGGTAGTGAAAGGCTTAAAAACAGAAAACGAACGTTTTGCAGGTGCAGAAGAAACCTACTGTATTGAAGCGTTAATGCAAGATGGAAAAGCTTTACAAGCCGGAACTTCTCATTTTTTAGGTCAAAATTTTGCTCAGGCTTTTGATGTAAAATTTACCAGTCAAGAGGGAAAACAAGAATATGTTTGGGGTACTTCTTGGGGGGTTTCCACACGTTTGATGGGAGCTTTGGTTATGACACATTCTGATGATAACGGATTGGTATTGCCTCCAAATGTAGCTCCAATTCAGGTCGTTATTGTGCCAATTTTTAAAACAGATGAAGAGTTTGATGCTATTTCTGAAGTAGCAAATGGTTTGGTAGCGCAATTTAAAAAATTAAATATTTCAGTGAAGTTTGATAATAGAACCACTCAAAAACCAGGATTCAAATTTGCCGAATGGGAATTGAAGGGAGTTCCTGTTCGTCTTGCTATCGGTCCTAAAGATTTAGAAAATGGAACGTTTGAAGTAGCACGTCGTGATACTTTAACAAAAGAAGTGCAAGCGGCTGACGGAATTGTTACTTATGTTCAGGAGCTATTAGAACAAATTCAAAAGGATTTATTTGACAAGGCAATCGATTATAGAGCTTCACATACAACTGAAGTGAATGATTTTGAAGAGTTTAAGTCGGTTTTAGATGGTAAAGGTGGATTTGTAGCTGCACATTGGGACGGTACTTCAGAAACAGAAGAGAAAATAAAAGAGCTTACAAAAGCAACGATTCGTTGTATTGCTTTAAACAGAGTTGAGGAGGCTGGAAACTGCGTGTTTACTGGGAAACCATCTGTAGGGAGGGTGTTGTTTGCGAAAGCGTATTAAAAAAAAATGATTTTTTTTTGTAGTACTATTGCAGAAATAAAAAATACATGTATCTTTGCACTCGCATTACAGAAATGATATGTGATGGCCCGTTCGTCTATCGGTTAGGACGCCAGGTTTTCATCCTGGTAAGGGGGGTTCGATTCCCCCACGGGCTACAATTTTGAAATAGTGAAATTAAAAAGGTTATGGCCCGTTCGTCTATCGGTTAGGACGCCAGGTTTTCATCCTGGTAAGGGGGGTTCGATTCCCCCACGGGCTACAAT
>JAGORP010000135.1 GCA_018062725.1 Flavobacterium sp. | reverse complement strand
AGAAGTCAATGTTTTTGAGGAGAAATTAAATGAATTAAAAGAACTCCGCAAGCAAAAATCCAACACTTTACAACAACGCTTATTTGCCGAATATGCATTTTTAAATGGCTTAGGTGAATCTAAAAGCTTGGGCAAAATATTCGACAATAATCCGCCCGCAGGCGCAGGTGAATGTGCCGCGCCAAAGTTATTACATTATGCTTTTCAACATCATTTAAAGCCGATTTGTATGGCCGAATTTTGGTGGGGACAATCGCCAAAATCGGAAGTACGAAAACACCAACAATTTTATCCATCTTGTAAAAGTAAATGTGAACCAATATTACTCGGGCACATGCTGAAAGGATTAACGATGGATGATAATCCGTTTCAACTCAATCCAGCCGAAGGAAAAGAAATCGAAATAGTTTATGAAGACGAATCGATAGCTGTCATTAACAAACCCGCCGAATTTTTGTCGGTTCCAGGCAAACAAATTTCCGATTCGGTTTATGAACGTATGAAAATACGCTACCCAGAAGCTACGGGACCTATCATTGTGCATCGATTAGACATGTCTACTTCAGGAATTATGCTTATTGCAAAAACAGAAGCAGCGTACTTAAATCTGCAACGACAGTTTATCAAACGAACGATAAAAAAATGCTATGAAGCGTTATTGGATGGCGAAATCGCTACAAAAAGTGGATTTATAGACTTACCCTTACGAGTAGACTTAGACGATCGTCCACGACAATTGGTTTGCTACGAATACGGCAAACCCGCTCAAACGAATTGGGAAATCATTTCGATTGAAAACGGCAAAACTAGAGTCCATTTTTACCCGATTACTGGGCGAACCCATCAATTAAGAGTTCACGCTTCTCACCCACTTGGCCTAAACACACCAATCGTTGGAGATGATTTATACGGCACAAAAGCCAACCGATTGCATTTGCATGCCAAATCGATTACTTTTATACATCCAATTAATAACCAAGAAATGAAAATTGAAGTGGCAGCCGAATTTTAGAAAATTATTCTAATCCTTCAATCTGAAAACTATTTAAAAACAAAATTGATTTTTCGATATCGTAATGTAAAATTCGGTCTTCGTTTACTAGAGGCACTTCGTCTCTGTATGATTTCAAAAACATTTCGATAAAATCACTTGATTTTAAAGGTCTTCTGAACTCAATCGCTTGCGAAGCATTCATCAATTCGATCGCTAAAATACGCTCTAGGTTTTCCATGATTTTCAAGCATTTCGTGGCAGCATTCGCTCCCATAGAAACGTGATCTTCTTGTCCATTACTCGACACAATACTATCAATACTGGCTGGAGTAGCCAATTGTTTGTTCTGACTTACAATACTCGCAGCGGTATATTGCGGAATCATAAAACCTGAATTTAATCCTGGATCACTTACCAAGAAAGCAGGCAAATTACGTAATCCTGAAATTAATTGATAGGTTCTTCTTTCTGAAATATTTCCTAATTCGGCCAATGCCAAACCTAAAAAGTCTAAGGTTAAAGCTAATGGTTGTCCGTGGAAATTTCCTCCGGAGATAATTAAATCTTCCTCTGCAAAAATATTTGGGTTATCGGTTACCGAGTTGATTTCGGTTTTAAATACTTTCTTTACATAATCAATTGTATCTTTAGAAGCGCCATGCACTTGCGGAATACAACGGAACGAATACGGGTCTTGCACATGTTGCTTCGGTTGCTCGATAATCTCACTTCCATCCAACAACTCTTGAAAACGTTGTGCCGTTACAATTTGTCCTTTGTGCGGACGAACGATATGGATCAATTCATTAAATGGCTCAATTCTTCCATCAAATCCTTCCAAAGAAATCGCTCCAATTACATCGGCTAAATACGAATACTTCATTGCTTTTAGCAAAGTATAACAACCGTAAGCACCCATAAACTGAGTTCCATTAAGCAATGCCAATCCTTCTTTCGATTGCAGAATAATAGGTTTCCAACCCATTTTTTCCAACACTTTTGAAGCGGGTTGACGGAAGCCATCCATATACACTTCTCCTTCACCAATTAATGGCAAACACAAATGAGCCAAAGGCGCTAAATCACCCGAAGCACCCAGTGAACCAAGAGTATATACTACCGGTAACACATCATTATTATAAAAATCGACCAAACGTTCTACCGTTTGCAATTGCACTCCCGAATGCCCGTAGCTTAAGGATTTTATTTTTAGTAATAACATAATCTTCACCACTTCATGAGGGACTTCATCACCCGTTCCACAAGCATGTGATTTCATTAAGTTTTCCTGAAGTTTGGAAAGATTTTCATTGGAAATCTTAACATTACATAACGATCCGAATCCCGTATTTATACCATAGATAGGTTCGCCATGTGATGCCATTTTTTTATCTAAATACGCTCGGCATTTTTCAATGTTAATTCGTGCTTCTTCCGATAAGGCTATTTTTTGATTTTGAGAAATAATTTCTTGAAGTAATTCTAATGAAAAAATATCAGAACTTATATAATGTACCGTATCCATTTTAGTCGTTTAATTGAAGTCCAAAATTCCGTAAAAAAGGGTTGAAATCAAAATAATATCAGACTTAATTTTTGAAACATGTTAAATAAAAAACTGCCCTCAAAAATGAAGACAGGTTTTTTAAAAAAGATAAAATTCGATTTAAAAAAACAATACAAACCCAACTAAACCTTGAAATGAACTATATGATTTACTTTCGTCTAATGTAAAATTATTTCTTAATTTAGGAGTTATTGCAACATTTGGACCTAAAAAGATGGCATAACCTGCTTCTACTCCAATCCAATTACTGCTTGTACTTGATGCTGTGTTTAAAGAATGTCTACCCGTAAAGTCAATTCCTACAGGAATTTTATTTATGATATAGTACTGAGCCCCTATTTTATATACAATATTTGACATATCATCATTACTATTACTTTTTAAATCAGTTAATCCATAACCCACACCTGCTTTAATAGCTAAATTATCAATTAGAAAGTAACCTCCATCTAGCCCTATATTTAGTTGTGTTATAAAATCAACCTTACTAAAGTAAAGCGATGTATTTCCTGTAGCTAGTGAACCAGCGTTAGCTTCAATAATAAATTTTCCCTTTTTTGTTTGTTCTTGAGCATTTGTCAATCCAAAAACAAAAACAAAAATTGCACAAATAATTTTTTTCATAAGTATTTTTTAAAATTTGGCACAAAATTAGCAAAAAGACTTCTAATAGATTCTTTATTTTAAAAATACCTAACAACTACATCTTAACAAACTTTAGAAAAAAGTGCTACTATTAAAAACTATAAATCTTAAATCTATTTTAGCACTAATTTAAGCGTGAAAATAGGTTGAAATACAATCAAAAAACAGGAATTAATCCCGATAAAATTATCCCGCTTTTTTATCACAAAATCTCCTTTTTTACTCCATAAAAAATAATTACTTTAGCGATCGAAAATAAACATACACATTATAATGAAAAATACAGCATTAACGCACGTTCACGAAAGTTTAGGAGCTAAAATGGTTCCGTTTGCAGGGTATAACATGCCAGTACAATATGAAGGAGTAAACGCCGAACACGAGACAGTTCGTAACGGAGTGGGCGTTTTTGATGTTTCTCATATGGGTGAATTCTTTTTAAAAGGAGAAAATGCGTTGGCGTTAATTCAAAAGGTAACTTCTAATGATGCTTCTAAATTGGTTGACGGCAAAGCACAATATTCTTGCTTACCTAATAATGACGGCGGAATTGTAGATGATTTAATCGTATATAAAATTGCAGACAACCATTATAT
>JAGORP010000050.1 GCA_018062725.1 Flavobacterium sp. | reverse complement strand
TTTTAACAAAGTTATGCTTGAATATTGCTGTAAACTTTTATTTTTGCATAAAATATTATTAAATGGAGTTTATTACAAATACATGGCATTGGTCTGTTTCAGGTTTTCTGATTGGAGTGGTAATGTTATTGTTAACTTATTTTGGAAAAACTTTCGGAATGTCATCCAATCTTCGAACCATTTGTTCTATGTCGGGAGGAAATAAAACGGCATCTTATTTTGATTTCGATTGGAAGGAACAAAAATGGAATTTAGCAATTGTGTTGGGTTCTATTGTAGGTGGATTTATTGCTTATCATTATTTAGGAGGAACTAACAATATTGATATAAACCCAAAAACCATCGCGCAATTGCAACACATTGGGATCGATGCTCCCAATGGAAAATATTTACCAGATGCTATTTTTAGTATAGATGCCTTAACCAGTGTAAAAGGATTTTTGTTACTGTTGCTTGGCGGATTTTTAATTGGTTTCGGAACCCCTTATGCTGGAGGTTGTACTTCCGGTCATGCTATTTCTGGATTAAGCAATATGCAACTTCCATCATTAATTGCTGTAATAGGTTTTTTTGTTGGCGGATTAATCATGGCACATTTTTTAATTCCAATACTATTTTAATATGAAGTTATTTCGATTTTTTGCCGTTGGAATTTTATTCGGAATTGTTTTAACCAAAGCGGAAGCCATTTCTTGGTATCGCATTTATGAGATGTTTATGTTTCAATCGTTTCATATGTATGGAATCATTGGAGTTGCCATAATGGTTGGAGTATGCGGATTGAAACTGATTAAAAAGAAAGAAATTAAAGATTATAAAGGACAACCTATTGAAATTTTAGACAAAGAAAAAACCATTGCCCGATATCTTTTTGGCGGGATAATGTTTGGATTGGGTTGGGCTCTTGTTGGAGCTTGTCCAGGACCAATATTCATACTTTTGGGTACAGGAGTTCCTGCTGTAGCGATAGTTCTTTTTGGAGCACTTTTAGGAACATATGTTTACGGATTAATAAAAGACAAATTACCGCATTAAAATAACGTTAAAGTGATAATTGTCACTTCTTTCAATTTTTATATTGAGTACCTTTATGTCTTAAAATTAGAGGTATGAAAACTACGATAAAAATCCAAAACCTTAAATGTGGTGGTTGTGCAAATACAATTACTTCCAAACTAAAACAAATCGAAACTGTTTCAAATATTTCGGTCGATGTAGACAATAGTGCAGTTACTTTCGAATATGATTCGGAAGAAGTGTTGCTTCGTGCTAAAGAAGTATTGCATAAAGCAGGTTATCCTGAAGAAGGAACCACCAATACAATTGGTAGTCAAGCCAAATCGTATGTAAGTTGTGCTATTGGAAAATTAAGTTAAGGAATAGTGATCAAAAACTATTGACGCTCATTCAATTTTAAAATTCCGAAAGTAATTAAATATTGCGCTACAATATAAGTAGCCATTATTAAAAGTGACGCATTCGGTAAGGCTGTGTAAAACTTATTCATAGCCAAAATACTATCTGAAACCACAAAAGAAAAGGCTCCGTTTAAGATTAATAAATTGAGGGGTTTTCTCCAAGTTAATCCGCCCCGAATAGCCATGGCAAGCATCAAACTAATCGTAAAGGCATAGACCGAAACCGGAATTTTTAAATCACCTAATGTGGGAAATAATAAGGTGAGCATGACGTATAGATAGCCTACCACAAAAAGAATTCCTAGTCCGAATAAAATTTTATTAGGGGTTTTGTAGGCTTGCTGTTTGATAAATAAAATGATAAAAACAAAATGCGCAATTAGAAAGGAGATCAAGCCTAAAATAAAATAGATTTCAGCTTTATCGGCAAATAATAAAATGACATCTCCGATCCATGAAAAAACCAATGCAAAAGTTAATAATTTTTTAGTAGGAAAAGCATTTGATTCGTTTACAGCCAACAGTAAACAAGGTAGTAATAAGGGTTTTAAATACCAAGCAATGGCTTCCTTTTCAAAGGCAATACAAGCTAAATAAATGAGACTAACAACAATAAAATACTTGAAATATTTACTCATTTTACGGATTTAAAATTGGTTGGTTTTGTGTTTTAAATTCGGAAGTCACAAAGTAAATACTAACCACTAATGAAAGCGTTAAATACCCCATAATAATATACGTTCCGTACGGAATTATAGTATCTATACCAAACCAATTTCCTAGATAATTCACCAGAAAAAGACTGTAGGCAAATCGAATGCCTTCCCAAATAAAGGAAAATTTATTTTTATCCATCAATTCGGTGTAACTGTAAATCGTAATAAAAATAAAGGCGCCATATAAAAAGATGCCCGGAAAACCAATGCTGGCAATATTGTCAAAAAAATAAGTAATCAGTAATAATGTGATCAATAATTGGGTAACTGACCAGCCAATTAAAGTCTTAGAATTTTCGGTTCCGAATTTTTGAAAGTCGAATACATTTTCAATTTTGTGCAATGGATATTTTTCATCAAATCCCTCCGGACGCCAACCTGTAGGCATAAACCAAATTCGGAATTTGTCTTTCCAGTTTTCAGCATGCCAAGCATCACGAATTAAAACGCCGAGATGTTGGTAGTTTATTTTGATTGGATTCCAGGTTTCCGCTGGGCGTGTAATACCAAAAACAGCAGGAACTTCAGGTAATTCTTCTTGAAAAGTTCCAAAGAGCTTGTCCCAAATAATAAAAACCTGTGAGTGATTCTTATCCATGTATTCAGGATTAATAGCATGGTGTACGCGGTGGTGCGATGGAGTGACAATAATTTTTTCTAAAAATCCCATTTTTCCAATATAACGGGTATGGTACCAAAACTGTACAAAAAATTGAATGGGTAAAGTTATGGCAATCACTTTTTCGGGAACTCCAAGAAGCGCTGCTGGAAGTAATAAAAAGGTAAATAATTTTAAAAAATCGGAAACCGACTGGCGTAAGGCGCAGGATAAATTAAACTCTTCACTACTATGATGAATAGCATGTTTGTTCCAAAAAATATTGATTTGATGCGCCCAACGATGTGTCCAATACCCTTGAAAATCGATTACGATAAAAGCAATGACATATGCTAAAACCGATTCTTCAATAGTAAAAATGGCTAATTTAGAAACCAACCAACCGTAAGTTAAAATAGAAATACTCAACCCCAAAACATCTTTGGTGGCATTGGCTATTCCAGAACTAATACTCGAAACACTATCCATTAGTGGCGCATAATCTACACCTTTGTAATAACCATATAGTTTTTCAATAATGATTAGCAATAAAAAACAAGGCATTGCTATGATTAGTATTTTTCCGTAAACTTCCATTTTAGACTGCTTAGATTGTTAGACTGCTTAGATTGTTAGACTTTTAGATTTTTTATAAATGTATTAAAATCTGTTTTGTCTTTTAACCAAAAAAACTCTCTTTCTTTAGAAAGTTTAATTAAAACATTTTGTTTTTTGTATACTAGGTATGTTTCTGTTTTGTTTTGAAATGTGATTCTAAAAAACAAATTACTTTTTTCAGTTAAAAGATCAAAATTTGGCTTTTCAATTTTGCCTAATATTTGGATGATTTTTTTGTTATCATATATAAGATTTTCTCTAAAATTTAAGTTGATTAATTGTTTTTCAGTACCATTGGACTGCTTTGAATCTCTATAAATCTCTACTTTTTTAATATTACTCCATTCTTTTTTAGTTTGTCCAAAACAAAATATTGAAAACAAAATAAAAAATAATAAAAACTTCTTCATTTTAAACAATTTCAGCACTTAAACCAGCTTCCAACAACGAGCTGCATTGTGGTTTTAACTCGTCAAAAGAACCAGTTTTTACACCACATTTTCCTTTGTAATGCACTAAAATAGCACATTGTTCGGCTTGTAATTCATCGTGATGGCAAACGCGAATCAAGGTATCGATAACATGATCAAAAGTGTTCACATCGTCATTGTACAAAATGATTTCATGATTGACACTAACTTCTTCCAAAACATTGGTTTCTACTTGCGTTTTTTCTATTGTACTCATTTGTTTACTTTGTATTTTTAACTTTTTACAACGTACTTGTCTTTACGAATTTACATATTTTAATGATACCCAGTTATTTCGTTGAATTTTTTTAACAAACTGCAAACCATTTTCTACACAAGCGGCATCAATAAAGGGAACATCTTGCTCGTAAAAACCACTAAATAAGATGATGCCATCTTTATGTAAGCATTTGGCATAAGTGGCCATATCGTTTAATAAGATGTTTCTGTTAATGTTTGCGATTATTAAGTCATATGTTTTGCCTGGTAACAGAGAGGCATCGCCTTCATATACCGAAATATGTTGACAGTTGTTTCGTTCAGCATTTTCAATTGAATTCAAATAACACCAATTGTCAATATCGATCGCATCAATAGGTTGAGCGCCTTTCATTTCTGCTAAAATTGCTAAAATTGCAGTACCACAACCCATGTCTAGGGTTTTCATACCAGCGACGTCCATTTCTAACAAATGCTGAATCATCATGTGTGTGGTTTCATGATGTCCTGTTCCGAAACTCATTTTTGGTTCGATGACAATGTCATAAAGGGCATTTGTTTTTTCATGAAAAGGAGCACGAACATGGCACAAACCATCTACATCAATCGGATCAAAGTTTTTTTCCCATTCGGCATTCCAATTTACTTGTTCAATTTCTTCATAAGTGTATGAAATTTTAAAGTCAGGGTTGTTCAGAATATAAATATCGTTCAAAATATCTTCCTTCCATAAGTCTTTCAAAATATAAGCAGAAAACCCATTTTCGGTTTCAATAAAGCTATCAAAAGGCAATTCGCCTAATTCTGCAATTAATATTTCCGAACCTAATTCTTTGGGTTCAACTGTAAAATGATATCCGATGTAAGCGTTTTGCATGATTCTTAAATTTGTGCAAAGTTACAAATTGAAAATGGTTTTATTTCAGCAGAATTTGCATAAAAACAGAATCTAACCAACGGTCAAATTTGTATCCCGTTTGTTTGATGTGGCCAACGGTTTCAAATCCCAATTTATGATGAAAGGCTATGCTGCCATGATTTTCTGAATCGATGACTCCAATCATGGTGTGAAGGTTTTGAGTTTTAGCGATTTCGATGAGTGCTTTAAGTAGGGTAGAGCCAATTCCATTACCATGAAAGTCTTTGTGCACATATACCGAATGCTCAACGGTGAAGCGATAACCAGTTTTAGCGCGAAAAGTACCATAAGTTCCAAAACCAACGACTTTGTTCTCTTTTAAAGCCACAATAAGAGGCCATCCTTTTTCTTGCTTTTCGTAAAAGATGGCTTCTTGTTGTGATAAACTTCGAATCTCATAATCCCAAATGGCAGTAGTATTTGCGATTTCGTAATTCACAATTTCAAGAACAGAAGTCATATCTTCAAGGATAGCAGCGCGAATGGTAATTGACATTTTTTATAGTTTTATTTTTACTTAAAACGTTGTACATTTATAGTATGAAGTTGCAAGATCTGCCTAAAATATTAATTTTTTTGTATTTCGTAAATCTTTTTGCCTATAGTTTTATTTCTTTACTCGGGGTAGAAAATTATGAGTCGGGTTTTTGGTACTTCCGAATTCCTATCTTAATGGTCTTGTATTATATTAGTTCGAAGGAAAAAAACCTCATTTATTTTTTAGGATTATTGTTCTATCAATCGGCGTCGCTTTTATTTGCTACACAAGAACCAGGCTTGTTTTTATTCGGAACGATTTCGTCACTGTTGTTTAAATTTTGCATGGTTATCCTAATTCTAGATCTGATAAAAGTACAAAACAAAATTGCTATTAGTATTGCTTCAATTCCTTTCTTTGTAATTTATCTCTATATCATCGATTTTGTTGGGTTTTCATTAGGCGATTCGTATTATGTATGGGTAGTAAATGCCTTTTTGACTTCTTTTTTGGGTGGGGTTGCCATTATCAATCATATTAACAATTCGGACCAAAAGGGTTATTGGCTTTTGGTAAGTTCTATTTTGTTTGTCATTCAAATCGGCGCTTTTTTTATCAATAAGTTTTATTTAAGAAGTGATGCAATATATCAATTGGTGATTTTGTTATACGGAGTGTCCCATTTTACATTCTATAAATTCATGATTTTAAAAGAAAAGGAATGGTATTCTTAAAAAGAAGAGTCTTTTTAATTGATGTCAGGTAGGTTTTGCAGTTATTTGTTCTATTGGGCTGTTTATCAATTGTTAAAACGTATCTTTATTTAGAAATTCTTTGTTTATGGATGTAAAACGCATTTCAAAGCTATTGATAATAGTTTACTTTGGTTCGGTGTGCTTGTTTATGATAAGTACTTTGTTTGAATTTAAATTAATCAGAGATATATCATTTTTAAGTAGGATGCCGATATTTTTCGTATTGTATTTTTTGAATTCAAAACAGAAGAAAAATGTTTATTTTTTAACCTTGCTTTTGTATCAATTGTCTTCTGTATTTTATGTTCAAGAAGGAATGCAGATGTTTTTTTACGGATCAATCATGTCTCTTTTATTTAAAACGTCTCTTTTATTCTTGTTGCGTTCTGTTTTTAAGAAAGAAAATATCATAGCCTTTGTAATTGCTTCCTTGCCATTTTTTGTGGTTTATTTGTACATTATTCAATTTGTAATTAATGCCTTAGTTGATACTTATTTTATTTGGATTTTGAATGCGCTTATTACTTCATTAATTGGAGGTATTGCTATTATTACGTATTTGAATAATTCTTCCCAAAAAACCTTTTGGTTGTTAATTAGCGCTATACTGTTGTTAATCCAAGTCGGAGGATTTTTTATTCATAAGTTTTACATTTACAATATCGCAATTTATCAAATTGTCATTTTAGCTTACACTTTCTCTCAATTTACTTTTTACCGATTTATGATATTTAAAGATAATGAAGGATTAAACAATTCAACTTTGTAACTTTGTGTTTCTGAAATAGTAAAAATGATTTACCCAAAAATACCCTTAGCACAATCGATTATTGAAATTTGTAAAGCTAAAGGAATACACCATATTGTAATTTCACCCGGTTCACGTAATGCACCTCTAACAATTGGATTTACGAATAATGATGCTTTTACCTGTTATAGCATTGTTGATGAACGATGTGCCGCTTTTTTCGGATTAGGAATCGCCCAACAATTGCAACAACCTGTGGCAGTTCTTTGTACTTCAGGATCGGCATTATTAAATTATTATCCTGCTGTTGCTGAAGCGTTTTACAGCCAAATTCCTTTGGTTGTAATTTCTGCCGACCGACCTCACGAGAAAATTGATATTGGCGACGGACAAACCATTCGTCAGGAAAATGTCTTTGCCAATCATTCGTTGTACAATGCCAATTTAACGGAAGAAGCTTCGGAAGAAAATGATTTAAAAATTCAAGAAGCAATTTTTATTTCGAAAACGAAATTAGGGCCTGTACATATCAATGTTCCTTTCGAAGAACCTTTATATGAAACAGTCGATTCCCTTGCAATACAGCCAACGTTAATACAATTGTTTTCAGAAGAAAAAGAAAAAACCAATTTAGCTAAGTTTGCCACCATTTGGAATCATTCATCAAGGAAATTAGTGCTATTAGGAGGGAATTACCCCAACGAAATTCAGCAAGATTATTTAAATCGGTTAGCCGAAGATGATTCGGTTGTGGTGATGACTGAAGTTACTTCCAATGCGCACCATCCTAATTTTATTACCAATATCGATACCCAAATTACACCATTTACCGAAGCCGATTTTTTAGCGTTTCAACCCGATATTTTGGTTACGATAGGTGGTATGATTGTTTCCAAACGAATCAAAGCATTTCTCCGAAAATACCAACCCAAACACCATTGGCATATTGATACGCATCGCGCCTACAATACCTTTAATTGTTTGTCGCAACATTTTGAAATGACACCTAATGCTTTTCTGCAGTCCTTTTTGCCTCAAACAGTTGCAAAACAAAGTGATTATCTTCAAAAAGCACTAGACATTAGAGCTCATAGAACTCTAAAACACAAAGAGTATTTAGAATCTGCACCTTTTTCCGATTTAAAAGTTTTCGAATTTATTCTGGAAAAATTACCAGCACATACCCATTTGCAAATCAGTAATAGTTCACCCATTCGCTATGCACAATTATTTGCTATAGATGCTACTATAGATGTGTTTTGCAATCGAGGAACGAGTGGCATTGATGGTAGTACTACAACCGCAATTGGTGCCGCGGTGGTTCATAATAAACCAACACTTTTCATTACAGGTGATATTAGTTTTTTATACGACAGTAATGCCTTATGGAATAATTATATCCCAAATAATTTCAAAATCATCCTAATTAATAATTCAGGAGGTGGTATTTTTAGAATTTTACCCGGACATCAAGAAACCGAAACTTTTACCCGATATTTCGAAACTTCGCATTCATTGTCGGCAAAACATTTAGCCGAAATGTATCAATTTAACTATGTTACAGCTCTTAATCTAAATGAATTGGAAACGAATTGGAATTCATTTATAACGAGTCATCAGCCTACTATTTTAGAGGTTTTTACTCCCGAAAAAAGTAATAACGAAGTTTTGTTGAACTATTTTAAAAAATTAAAATAAAGACCAATAATTCGTTTTAGAAATCGTTAATATTATGTATATTTGAGAAAGATTAACTAACTAAACAAACTTCCTATGAGTAAAAGAGATGATTTAATTGTTAAATACGCAGCCGATTTAAAAGAAAAATGTGGTGTAACGCCAGATATGGCTTTGTTAACTAAAGTAGTTATTGGTTGTGGTCCTTCGATTTATAATCCAGATGCTGCCACCGTTTCGGGAACGCAACAATCAGAATTGGATACGGTAAAAAATAATTTCTTAATCAAAAAATTAGGACTTAAAGATGGTGCTGATCTAGACAAAGGCATTGATGCTGTAATAGAAAAGTATGGTCGTTCAAACAAAAATAAATATAGAGCAGTAGTATATTATTTATTGGCACTGCACTTCAAAAAAGAAAGTGTTTATAAATAATTTTTTGCCTCAAGAATAGCCCCGATTGTATCGGGGTTTTTTTATTGCCTGACTCTTCGTACCTTTGCTGCTTTGAAACGTACTCGAAATGATTGAAATAGGAAAATACAACACACTAACCATATTAAGAGAAACCAAAGTTGGTTTGTATTTGGGTTTGCCAGAGGAAAATCTAGAAAAAGACCCAAGTAAAGACATATTATTGCCTAATAAATATGTCCCAAAACAGTATAAAATTGGGGATGAAATTGCCGTTTTTGTGTATTTAGATCATGAAGAACGTCCTGTTGCCACTACTTTAGAACCTTATATTTTTCTGAATGAATTTGCCCTTTTACGGGTTAATTATGTCAATCAAGTAGGGGCTTTCATGGATTGGGGTATGGAAAAAGATCTTCTGGTACCGTTTCGCGAACAAGCCCGCCCTATGGAAAAAGGAAAACGCTATTTAGTTTACCTCTACATGGATGAAAAAACCAATCGATTGGTGTGTTCTAGTAAAACCAATCAGTTTTTAAGTAACGAAAACATTACGGTAGAAAACGGGGAAGAAGTCGATTTAATCGTTTCTCACATTACAGAAGTAGGAATCAATGTCATTATCAACGAAAAACACAAAGGGTTGCTGTATAAAAATGAAGTCTTTGAAGACTTGCGCACCGGAGACAGAATCATTGGTTATATCAAAAACATTCGCCCCGATGGAAAAATAGACGTTTCTCGTCAACCTTTCGGAATGGAACGTGTAGATATTTCTGGTCAAGCAATTTTGGATGAGTTAAAAGCCAGTCGTGGTTTTTTACGTTTAAATGACGATTCACATCCAGAAGATATTAAAACAGTACTCAAAATGAGTAAAAAAACCTTCAAAAAAGCGATTGGTACGCTTTATAAACAAAAATTAATCGAAATTAAAGAAGACGGAATCTATTTGGTTAAAGAATAGTCTTTCTAAACTGTCATTCTGAATGAAGCGAAGCGGAATGAAGAATCTCAACAAAAAATGCCAATCTATTCCGGATTGGCATTTTTCTCAAATTATTTCAGGTGACTACTTTCATCACGATTTCATTCGCTGAAATAATCGATAACATACGTAAAGCGATAATAACATCTTTACAAATCAAAAAATTAAATAAACTCGTATAGAATAATTTCTTTCACTAAAAAAAATGGTAACCATTCTTTTTTTCTTATTCTATGGTAATTTTTGTTTTTGTCTTTAAACAACTAATTAAATTGCCTTCGTACAAAACCAATATTTCGCTTTTTTGCCTGTGGATTATTAATAATTTTAAGGACTGAAGCTATAATTATTTTTTGCTAATCGAATCCGTTGGTTCATCCATAGGGGCTACCGTGTCAGTTTGTATACTATCAACAATTTGCGTAGCAGTTTCCTCAATAGGCATTTGTTCTTGAGTAGTTTCTTCTACTTTTTTGTTACAACTTGTAAGCAATGCACTACATGTAAGAGCGACAATTAAAACAGTTTTTTTCAAAAAATTTCGTTTTAAATTAATAAATCAGTTAGTTGGAAGTCAATAATTAATCAATTGATTTTCAATGATATAAATGTAATTAAAAAAATGAATAATAACTGAGAAAAAGTGAATTTTAACACTTGTTGAAAAATAGTACAAGAATTATTGGACTGTTGTATTTTTTAAAAACGAAAATGAAGTATTTTTACATAGAATTAATTAAAAATACCTATGAGTACAATCAATTGGAAAACTGCCCTAGAGTTTGAAGATATCACCTATAAAAAATGCAACGGTGTTGCCAGAATTGCTTTTAATCGTCCCGATGTTCGCAATGCCTTTCGTCCAAAAACCACCGCCGAACTAATCAAAGCTTTTTACGACGCACAAGAGGATACTTCCATTGGAGTCGTATTGCTTTCCGCTGAAGGACCTTCCTCTAAAGATGGTATTTGGTCGTTTTGCAGTGGTGGCGATCAAAAAGCCCGCGGTCATCAAGGCTATGTAGGCGAAGATGGCTACCACCGATTGAATATTTTGGAAGTACAACGCATGATTCGCTTTATGCCTAAAGCGGTCATTTGCGTAGTCCCTGGTTGGGCTGTGGGTGGCGGACATAGTTTGCACGTAGTGTGTGATATGACGTTAGCGAGTAAAGAACATGCCATTTTCAAACAAACGGATGCTGATGTAACTAGTTTTGACGGTGGTTACGGTTCGGCTTATCTAGCCAAAATGGTCGGACAAAAGAAAGCTCGTGAAATTTTCTTCTTGGGACGTAATTATTCGGCTCAAGAAGCTTTTGAAATGGGCATGGTGAACGCCGTTGTACCTCACGATGAATTAGAAAATACGGCCTACGAGTGGGCACAAGAAGTGTTGGCAAAATCGCCAACCTCTATAAAAATGCTAAAATTCGCCATGAATTTAACCGATGATGGTATGGTGGGGCAACAAGTTTTTGCCGGAGAAGCCACGCGTTTAGCCTATATGACCGAAGAGGCCAAAGAAGGACGCGACGCTTTCTTAGAAAAACGTAAGCCTAACTTTGAAAAAAAATGGTTACCATAATGAAATTTTGAAGTTAGAATACTGAAGTCAGAAATACTGTGCTTCAAAAATTCTAAATTCTAAATTCTAAATTAAATTTTATGAAACACTGGATAGAAGCCGCACGACTAAGAACTTTACCGCTTTCCGTTTCTGGGATATTGGTGGGAAGTTTATATGCTTTAAATAACCCAACAAATGATGTTTTAACACCTACACAGGTTTTCGATTGGAGGATATTCGTATTGTCTATATTAACGACTATTGGGTTTCAAGTGTTGTCTAACTTCGCGAACGATTATGGAGACGGAGTAAAAGGTACCGATAATGACGATAGAGTTGGGCCACAACGTGCTTTGCAAAGTGGGGCGATTTCTCCCGAAGCCATGAAAAAAGCTATGTATATTACTTCATTTCTGACATTTGTATGTGCTGTATTGTTGATTTATATCGCTTTTTCAGACAAACATCTTTTGTATTCCTTGTTGTTCTTAATCCTCGGAATTTTAGCCATTGCTTCAGCCATTCGTTATACAGTTGGAGATTCGGCCTATGGTTACAAAGGATTTGGTGATGTGTTTGTATTTGTTTTCTTCGGATTGGTAAGTACTCTCGGAGTGAATTTTCTATATTCGAAACAATTCGATTGGCAATTGGTGTTGCCTGCCTGTGCTATCGGAATGTTAAGTACGGGAGTCTTAAACCTAAACAACATGCGTGATGAATTATCGGATAAAAAAGCAGGTAAAAATACATTAGTAGTGAAAATGGGTGGGCAAAATGCCAAAATCTACCATTATTTTTTAGTGGGCGGCGCAATGTTGTTGGTGCTTATTTTTGCGATGATTTACAACGGTGTAGGCTTCAGAATTGATCAATATGCCTTTTTAGTAGCTTATTTTCCTTTAATAAGCCATTTAAAAACGGTGTATACTTGTGAAGATAACAGAAGATTAGATCCACAATTAAAGAAATTGGCCATTAGTACGTTTTTACTGTCTTTGATTTTAGCTATGGTACTAATTTTTTAAAATGGGTTACAAGTAATTTTACCACAGATTCACAGATTAAATAGCTTTAAAATCAGCGAATCAGCGGTAAAAATAACGGTAAAGAGCGGTAATATAATCTATTATAAAACTATGAAAATAACATTCTACGGCCACGCCTGTATCGGTATCGAAGTTTCAGGAAAACATATTTTGGTCGATCCCTTTATAACCGGAAACCCCAAGGCCACTCATATTGATGTAAATACAATTAAAGCCGATTATATTTTAATCACACACGCTCATTTTGATCATATTCAAGATGTGGAGGTGATCGCCAATCGAACCCAAGCGACAGTAGTCTCTAATTGGGAAATTGCTAATCATTTTGGAGGTAAAGGTTTGAAATTTCACGCGATGAATCATGGGGGAAGTTGGGATTTTGACTTCGGAAATGTGAAATATGTGAATGCAGTGCACTCTAGTTCGTTTCCCGACGGAACGTATGGTGGGCAACCGGGCGGATTTGTCATTGAAGGCGAGCATAAGAACATCTACATCGCAGGAGACACGGCATTGACTATGGATATGAAATTGATTCCGATGCGCACCAAACTTGATTTAGCCGTGCTTCCTATTGGAAATTGCTATACCATGGATATAGATGATGCCATTATTGCTTCCGATTTTGTGGACTGTGATAAAATTCTCGGCTGCCATTTCGATACATTCGGTTACATTGAAATCAACCACGAAGAAGCCATCAAGAAGTTCTTCGACGTAGGAAAAGACTTGATGCTTTTGGAAATTGGTCAAAGTATCGATTTGTAAATTGGCATTGAAATTGAGTATTGTTATTGAAATTTAAAACATGAAAACCTATTTATTACCATTTTTACTAGGCGCTCCTTTACTAACTGTTGCACAATCAACACAAGGGTATTGGGACAATCAACGTGTTACCAATAAAGAGATACAACTTTCTAGAGGAGAAAAAACAATCGTAAAATCGGAAGACTTTCCTGTAGGAACTACCGAATTTGCCTATCGCATTACACTTTTAGATGAAAATCAGAAAATGGTTTCCGATTTGGCTTCGGTTTTAAAAGCAATTCCAGATCCGTATTATATTGGAAAAGGTACGGGAAGTGCCATTTCTTTGCTGTCAACGGTTTCGGGTAGCGATAAATGCACCTATGCCATTTTTACTAACGAAGCAAATGCTTCTGATTTTATGAAATCAGAAAGCACTGAAAAAGCTTGTTTGTCTCAAAAAAATCCGATAAGTAAAGACGCCAAGGTAATTTCTTTGAAGTCGACATGTTTAGGGGAGGAAACCAAAAATATCTGGTTTACTTTCAAAAACGAAAACTGGATGATGGGCGAAAAAATTGTTCTTGAGATCATGCCATGGGTCGATAATGTGGCCAGTAGAGGTTGGACGAAAAAAAACAAAGAAATAGTGGTAAAGAACATTTCTACTAGGGGTTTGGCTAAAATGGCGAATCCGGAATATAGAATTAAGATTGCCCGCAATATTTATGAGGAAATAGAAAGTAAATACCGTTTTCAGGAATTTGAGGCATTGTCGGAAAAGGAGCAAATGACTTACATCGAAAGTGTAGAAGAAGCAGCAGTCAATAAAAGCGGGATGCCAAATGTTTACAACGATTATATATGCTATAAAGCCGATGTGTTGGCAAAAAATAAGAAAATAGAAGAAGCCATAGAGCTTTTAAATAACAGAGTACTGGCAAAACCAAATGTAATGGGCTCTCATTACGTTTGTTTGGCAAAATTGTACATTGAGTCCAATCAGTTTGAAAAAGCGCTTAAAACGCTTAAAACAGCCGAAAAACTAGATGGTAGTGATTTGAAAGTGCAAATGAATTTGGCGCACGTCTATATGTTTATGGAT
>JAGORP010000049.1 GCA_018062725.1 Flavobacterium sp. | reverse complement strand
ATTACAAATGTAGTGTATAATTTAAAAACTACTCTTTAGTCACCACTTGTAAGGTTTCTCTACTCATTTGACGCAATAAAACCGTTTTGTTTTTTTCGACCATTATCATCGCTTTTTCGTCGAAATGTCTCACGGTGTATAGCGAAACGTTTTCGTTATACGATACTTTGAATTTTTTAGACAATATTTTGACCAATTCCTGAAAATTATTGAATTTATCTTCTACACAAACCGAAAAACTAATCGCTGAGTTTTGAATCAAACTCACTTTAATTTTAAACTGATGTAGTAAGGCAAAAATCTCACTGATATTTTCTTCCATAATAAAAGAAAAATCGATAGAAGACAACGACAATAATAATTGGTTTTTCTTGACAATAAAACAAGGCAATTTCGGTTCTAAATCGGCTCCTTTCGCAACGCTAGTCCCTGCTAAAAGCGGATTGATAAACGATTTTACGAACAACGGGATTTCCTTTTTTTGTAAAGGCTGTAAGGTTTTTGGATGGATCACACTGGCACCATAAAAAGCCAATTCAATCGCTTCGCGATACGAAATTTGATTTAACAAAGTTGCGTTTTCAAAATAACGCGGATCGGCATTCATCACGCCCGGAACGTCTTTCCAAATCGTTACACTTTCGGCATTCAAGCAATAGGCAAAAATAGCCGCAGTATAATCGGAACCCTCACGACCCAAAGTGGTTGTAAATCCATTTTCATCCGAACCTACGAAACCTTGTGTAACAAAAAGCTGTTTTTTCTTGGCAATTTTACCAATCGCTTTTTGGGTCACTTCCCAATTCACATTGGCATCACGGTACGTATTGTCGGTTTTAATATAGTTGCGAACATCTATCCATTGCGATTGAATGCCACGGTAATTCATGTAATGCGATAAAATAGTGGTAGAAAAAATCTCACCATAACTCACAATTTGATCGTATACGAAGTTATAATTGGGTGATTTATTACTTCTGATAAAATATTCGAAATCGGCAAAATGTTCATTTACATCATAAAAAACATCATGATTTTCGTCTTCGAATAAATCTAATAAAATTTGGTTGTGGTATTTTTTAACTTCTTGAATAGAAGCATTTAGATCGGGTGATTTATCAAAGTAATTTTTAATAACAACTTCCAAAGCATTAGTTGTTTTTCCCATTGCCGAAACAATTAACAACACTTCTTCGTATCCTACTTTTTGCAATACGTCAAAAACATTTTTTACCCCATCGGCGTCTTTTACAGAAGCACCACCAAATTTAAAAATTCTCATTTTCTTACTTTTGAAATTGTCATTTAGATTCCGATGTATAGGAAGTGAACTCTCATGATGATGAGACTCCTCGACTTTGCTCGGAGTGACAAGTTGTATTTGTTATAATTTATTTAAAAACTCATTTATCCCTTGTTCGTCCATATGTGCTACGCGCCAATCGGACAATATTTTTGCGCCTGATTTTTCATAGAAATCGATGGCAGGCGTATTCCAATCCAACACATTCCATTCAATTCGTCGAACCTTATCTAGTTTTCCTTGCTTCATTATTTCTTTATACAAGGCAAATCCAGCCCCAGTTCCGCGGCTTTTTTCGTTTACGATTAAATCTTCAAGATGAATTGTTTTTCCTTTCCAAGTCGAATAACGATAATAGTACAACGCCATTCCTATAATTTCTCCAGAAACTTCTGCCACAAAGGTGTGAAACAATGGTTTTTCTCCAAAACCGTCCCGAATCAAATCGGCTTCCGTTACCACTACGGCGTCGGGTTCTTTTTCATAAATAGCCAATTCGATGATCAAATCTAAAACCGATTTCATATCGTTTGGTGTTCCTCTTCGTATAATCATTTTGGCTTATTTTTTCTTTTTAACAGTCGTTTTTTTAACCGCTTTTACATAAGGTTTGTATAAACCGTCGGCAATTGCTCTTTCCTTTGCTAATTGCGCTCTTTCTTTTGGTTCTGGGTGAGAACTCATCATTTTAGTGATAAAATTCGATTGAGTTCCTTCGCTTTGTTTGGCTAAAATGGTAAAAGCCGATTCTACGGCGTTCACATTGTATTTATTGCGTTTCATGAATTCATACGAATACATATCGGCTTCCGATTCTTGTTGTCGACTATGACTGTTATTTAATAATGCTTTTCCAATATTTCCGATTTGTCCATCGGTAATGGCAGCAATTTTATCAGATTGTGAACCAACAGCATCTATGAGTGCTTCTTTCTTATAAGCTGCTTTAACGGCATCTCTGGAATCATGATTGATAACATGCCCTACTTCGTGACCAATTACTGCTAAAAGTTCGTTATCATCCATGATATCCATCAATCCTGAAAACACACGAACACTTCCATCGGCAGTAGCAAAAGCATTCACGTCTTTTACTTTGTACACTTTGTAATTTAAGGTTAGTCCACCTTCGTTTTTATGCTTTCCAAAAAGTTTGTTTAATCGAACGGTATAAGCATCTTTTGGCCCCGCAACTGGATTTTCTTTATCCATTTTCGCTACCGCTTCTTTCGATAAATTAGCCGCATCTTCATCACTAAATGTAAAACCGGCTACTCCTTTTTGTAAGGCTCCTAATGCTTTTTCGCCTAAATTAATCTGCGCATTCAAATTTGAAACTCCACCAAAAGCAACAACTGCGATAATCACCAATATTTTTTTCATGACATGTATTTTAATACTAACAAAGATAAAATAAGTTTGAATGATTTTTCTTCGATTTTTAAAAATAAACATATTTGTCATTTTTGTTACAAATACTTTTCAAATGAGAAAACTCTCGTCACGAATCTATTCATTTTTCAAAATAAAATGATAATCTTTGTAGCACATAACTACATTGATTTCAAAATGGAAGAACGCAACAAAACCTTAGGGGAATTTATCATTGAAAAACAAAGTGATTTTCAATACTCATCGGGGGAATTATCAAGAATCATCAACTCTATTCGACTGGCGGCAAAAGTCGTAAACTACAAAGTAAACAAAGCAGGACTGGTAGATATCGTAGGAGCTGCTGGTGACCAAAACATACAAGGAGAAGACCAACAAAAATTGGATGTCTATGCCAATGAGGTTTTTATTCAAACGTTAATTAATCGCGAAATTGTTTGCGGAATTGCTTCGGAAGAGAACGACGATTTTATTACCGTAGCAGGTTCCGATAACAGTCACAACAACAAATATGTCGTTTTAATGGATCCTTTAGATGGTTCTTCCAACATTGATGTCAATGTTTCCGTAGGAACCATTTTCTCTGTTTTTAGAAGAGTAACTCCTGTTGGAACGCCAGTAACTTTAGAAGATTTTTTACAACCAGGAATCAATCAAGTGGCCGCAGGGTATGTAATTTATGGCACCTCAACCATGTTAGTATATACCACAGGACACGGTGTAAACGGATTTACTTTAAATCCAGCGATTGGAACCTTTTATTTATCGCATCCTAACATGCAATACTCCAAAGACGGTAAAATATATTCCATAAACGAAGGGAACTACATTCATTTCCCACAAGGCGTGAAAGATTATTTGAAATATTGCCAATCGGAAGAAGGCGATCGCCCTTATACCTCGCGTTATATTGGAAGTTTGGTTTCCGATTTTCATCGAAACATGATTAAAGGTGGAATTTACATTTACCCTACAAGCTCTAAAGCACCAAAAGGAAAGCTACGTTTGCTATACGAATGCAATCCAATGGCATTTATTGCAGAACAAGCTGGTGGAAAAGCCTCAGATGGCTACAATCGCATCATGGAAATTCAACCCACGGAATTACACCAAAGGGTACCTTTCTTTTGCGGAAGCTCCAACATGGTAGAAAAGGCGGAAGAATTTATGAAAAAGAGCAGGTAAAAAATCATGAATACAATCACTTATTTAAAAAATTCTTCAACTGCTAAAAAGTTTTTTGGAATTGCGTTAATCATTTTGGCATTTCTCGTTTTTTTCAACAGCTTATTTTTCTTCTTAGTTTTCCTTGTATTTGGATTTAATATTGTCGCAATAGATGGATGTGAAATAAATTTGGACAGTAAAACATTTCGGAATATAAAGTCCATATTTGGATTAAAATTTGGAAAGTGGCAACCTTGTCCTGAATTTGAATATGTATCTGTTTTTAAAACTAAAGAAAATCAAACCATCAATGTAGCCTCTGCAACAACCACCTTTTCAAACGATGTAATTTTGGTAAACGCTTTTTATAATCGAAATAAACACTTGACTTTTTACAAAACGGATAAAAAAGAAGAAGCTTTTGAAATTGCCAATAGAATAAAAAAAATCTTTGACATTGAAATTTTTGATGCTACTGAAAAATAAAACAATCTAAAACAAAAAAAGCTCTCATTTCTGAGAGCTTTTTTGTTGGTCTACTAGGACTCGAACCTAGAAAGACTGCACCAAAAACAGTTGTGTTACCATTACACCATAGACCATTATACCTGCATTAATTCCTTAATGCGAGTGCAAATTTACTACGATTTTTTAGTTCTGCAAGTTTTTTTGTAAAAAAAATTGAAAATTTTATTTTTAACCTTTTCTTTAGATAAAAAAATAGTTTCTTTGTGTTGTTATAATAAACCGCTAATTAATACTATGTCATTTAACTTCAATAAGTGGAATACCATTTTAGGATGGGTTTCTTTTCTAATCGCTCTTATTGTTTACACCCTTACTGTAGAACCTACCATGAGTTTTTGGGATTGTGGTGAATATATTGCTACCTCAGCCAAATTGGAAGTAGGACATCCACCCGGAGCTCCTTTGTTTCAAATGATGGGTGCTTTCTTCTCGATGTTTGCCATCGGAAATGAAAATATTGCTTTAATGGTGAACATGATGTCTGTTTTTTCAAGTGCTTTCACCATTTTGTTTTTATTCTGGTCTTCAACAATTGTATTGCGTAAAATAGTTGGTAATTACACCGAGTTAAATCAAAACAATCTGACTGCTATTTTAGGAAGTGCTTTCGTTGGCGCTATGGCCTTTACGTTTTCTGATAGTTTTTGGTTCAATGCCGTAGAAGCAGAAGTATACGCAATGGCCACGTTATTAATTGCTTTATTATTTTGGCTAGGACTTCGTTGGGAACAAGACATGGATACAACCCGAGGAAACAAATGGTTATTAATTATAGCTTTAGTCGTTGGATTGTCATTTGGGGTACACTTTATGGCATTATTAACTATTCCTTCCATTGGATTTTTATATTACTTCAAACACTATCAAAAAGTAACCCTTAAAAGTTTCTTTGTAGCGAATGTGGTGGTCATTTCGGTTTTGTTATTCATTTTCAAATTACTTTTACCTTGGACTATGACTTTCTTCGGAGCTATCGAAGTATTTATGGTGAACAGCATTGGCTTGCCTTTTAATTCCGGAACTATTTTTGTTGTGATCTTATTGATTGCCTTTTTCTATTTCGGATTAAAATACACTCGTGAAAAAGGAAAAGTATTTTACAATACAATTCTGTTATGTGTTTTGTTTATTTTAATTGGATTTTCCACTTGGATGATGTTGCCAATTCGTGCCAATGCCAATACACCAATTAACGAAAATAAACCTTCCGATGCACGTGAACTTTTAGCCTACTACAATCGTGAACAATATGGAGAGCAAAAATTATTTTACGGCCCTCAGTTTACCGACACATATTCTGGTTTAGACGAAAACAATCCGTATTTAGATGAAAAACCAAACTATGAGCGTGATTACAAAACAGGAAAATATGTTATTGTAAACAACTTCAAAAATGCTGTTCAGAATACCGATGACAATCACAAAGCTATTTTACCTCGTTTATGGAGTAGTGAGCACAATGTAAATTATATGAAATTCATTGCCCCGTTAGAATTTTCTGTAAAAGAAGAATTCAATGAAGAACAAGAATTGTTACAAGTGGTTTCAGAATTTAGAGCGGCTTATAATTCAGGAAAATTAGATTTTGAAGATTATGATAAATTTTTAAGAAATTATGGTGACTATCTAGATATTGAAAAACCAACAATGAGTGATAATCTTTCTTTTATGTTGGAATATCAATTCGGATATATGTATTGGAGGTATTTAATGTGGAATTTCGTTGGAAGACAAAACGACAACCAGGGAGAATACGATTTAAAAGACGGAAACTGGTTGAGTGGTATTTCTTTCATTGATAACGTTCGTTTAAGCAAACAAGAAAACTTACCGGCGGATTGGGAAAACAACAAGGGTAGGAATACGTATTACTTCCTTCCCTTCATTATTGGATTGATCGGATTTTTCTTTCATGCCAAACGCGATTTAAAAAGTTTTTATGTCCTCTTAACCTTATTCTTATTTACAGGTTTAGCCTTAAAAGTCTACTTAAACGAACGTCCATTCGAAGTACGAGAACGCGATTACGCCCTCGTAGGTTCTTTTTATGTTTTTGCCCTTTGGATAGGAATTGGTACGTATGCCATTTACGATTTCATCAAGAGATACATTCAACCCAAAGTGGCTACTCCAATTGTAATTGGAGCCTGTTTATTAGCCGCACCAGTATTAATGGCTTCTCAAAACTGGGATGACCACGATCGTTCTCACAAATACACTGCAGTGACTGACGCTAAAGCCTATTTGGACTCTTGCGAAAAAAATGCTATTTTATTTACAATTGGTGATAACGACACTTTCCCGTTGTGGTATGTACAAGAAGTGGAAGGATACAGAACAGATGTTCGAATAGTAAACACCAGTTTATTAATGACCGACTGGTATATCGATTCGATGAAAGCCAAAGCATACGATTCTGATCCAATTCCAATTTCATTTACACATAACGATTATGTGGATGGTAAACGCGATTATTTAGTTCACGACCAAAGAACCGAAGAACGTTTAGACATCAACGAGTTTATGAACTTTGTTTCTAGTGATGATCCAAGAACTTTGATTGAATTGAAAAACGGACAAAGCGTTCAATTTTATCCAACCAATAAAGTTAGAATCCCGGTAGATAAAAATGTAGTAATCGCTAACAAAGTGGTAAATCCAACACTAAACGATTCTATTGTTCCTTACATCGATGTCGATATCAAAGGAGATGCGATATACAAAAACCGATTAATGATGTTAGATATCGTTAGAAACAATAACTGGAAACGTCCAATCTATTTTTCACCTGGAGCTTTTGGAGACGATGATTACATTTGGATGAAAGAATTCCTGCAATTAGACGGATTGATATACAAATTAGTTCCAATTAGAACACCGCTTCCGAAAGATGCCTATGGCTTTGAAATGGGAAGAATGGACACAGACAAAATGTACAACATCATCGCCAATCTGAAATGGGGCAATGGTGATAGTCCAAAAATTTATCACGATCCACAAACCCGTAAAAACTGTATCTCTTACCGAACCAACATGGCGCGTTTGATGACCAATTTAATCAACGAGGGTAAAACAGATAAGGCACGAAAAATAATCGAACTGGCCTTAACCAAAATGCCATTAGAATATTACGGCTTTTACAGCTTGATAGATCCTTTTGCTGAAGGCTATTATAAATTAGGCGAAAAAGATAAAGCCCGTAAATTATTAAAACAATTAGCTATCAAATACCAAGACGAGCTTCGTTATTATAGTGAATTGCCACCATCAGAACAAAGACAATTTTTTGCCAGCGACATTTATACCAATTTGATGCGTTATAAAGGTTTATTGGAAATAATACGTCTCTACAAAGACACCGAATTCCATAATCAAGAAAAAGAGGCTTTTAACAACCTTAACAAGCGTTTTGAGTTTTTTGATGTAGAAATGGAATAAATTTTTAGTAGACAGTCACAGTAATCATTTTTCAGATTTATCATCTACTGATACTGTGACTGAGTACTACTACTAAACACTTCATATGTTTTACTGGGTCAAAACAAATCGATTTATAAAATGGTTATTTAATAACCAGATTTGGTCTATCCCAAATTCGGAAAACAAAATTTACCTCACTTTTGATGACGGTCCTACTCCTGAAGTCACCGAATGGGTTTTAAACCTACTCAAACAACATAATATTAAAGCTACTTTTTTCTGTATTGGCAAAAACATTTGTGAAAATCCGGACATTTTCAAAAAAATTCTTACTGAGAATCATGCTATTGGCAACCACACTTTTAATCACGTAAATGGTTGGCAAACTTCTACTGAAGAATATTTGAAAAACATATATTTATGTGAAGCGGCACTTCAATATCCCGAAGTTTTGGACCATAATGACTGCTCTCTGAAATCTGTAACCTGTAATCTAGAAACTAAAATTTTTAGACCTCCTTACGGAAAAATAACACCGTCGCAATCTAGAAAACTTAGAAAGTTAGGCTATAAAATAATTATGTGGGACATTCTCACAGCCGATTTCGACACTTCAATTTCACCTGAAAAGTGTTTCAAAAACGCAACTGAAAAAAGTAAAAATGGAAGTATCATCGTATTTCACGACAGCAAAAAAGCCTTTGAAAACATAAAATATGCTTTACCAAAGGCTATTGAATATTATAAAAGTAAGGGATTTCTTTTTGAAACGTTGTAACTATAGTTGCTCCTGCACCAAATTAATGATCGTATTCGCATCCAATTCTCCCGACTGACGCCATCTCATTTGACCTTCTTTATAAATCATTAAGGTTGGCAATCCTTTAATACGAAGAGCCTCGGCTAATTCTTGGTTTTTATCAACATCAATCTTGATGACTTTTGCTTTATCTCCAAGGGCAGCAGCAACATCTTTAATCACCGGATGCATCGATTGTGAGGACTCATTCCAATCGGTATAAAAATCGATTAAAACGGGTACTTGAGCACTAATAAGTTCTCCAAATTTTGACATAGTTTACTGTTTTGATTAAACTTTGTTATACAAATATACAGTTTTTGTTAAATTAAGCTATATTTTGACCTTTTTTTAAACGAATAACCGTTATTTCTGGCATAATTCCAACTCTACCTGGGTAGGCATGAAAACCAAACCCCCTGTTAACATACACATAACGCCCTAAATGTTCGTAACAACCCGCCCATTGTTTGTACATATATTGCGCCAAACTCCATTTAAAATAACCCGGTATTTCGATTCCAAATTGCATTCCGTGCGTATGGCCGCTAAGGGTTAAATGAAAATGTTTTTCGTGATGTTTCACAATTTCTTCCCAATGACTTGGATCATGGCTCATCACCACCTTAAAGTCGTCTTTAGATAATCCGTCGGCCGCTTTATTAATATCGCCCATAGAACCGAAATGTTTTCCCCAATTTTCAACTCCAACAAGCGCAATTTCCTGATTATCTTTTTTAATTTTTATATGCTCGTTTAGCAATAATTTAAAATCGATTTGACGGTGTAAGTCTTTAATATCTTCAAAGTTTTTGGCTTTTTCAGCTTCCGAATCCCAATCTAAATATGCCCCATAATCATGATTTCCAAGAACTGAGTATTTTCCGAAAGCAGGTTTTGTTAATCGATTAAACGTCTCAATCCAAGGATGCATTTCATCAGCTTTTGCATTTACAATATCACCCGTAAACAATAAAATATCCGATTGCTGCTCGTTAATCAAATCGACTGCATAATTAATTTTTTCGGCATTATCAAAACTTCCAGAATGAATATCAGAAATATGAGTAATAGTAAAACCATCAAAAGCATCGGGCAGATCAGGAAAAAACAAATTTTGCTTGATCACTTTATAATTATACTTCCCTTTGGTTACTCCATAAATCAAAGATAAAAAAGGAATAGCGGCTAACCCTAATGCCACTTGACTCACAAACTTTCTTCGGTTGGGCAAAAAACCTTCATAATTATCATACTCGATAAAATAATTGGTAACCCCATATAAAAACCTAAAAACATCTTCTCCAAACATAATGGTAGCCAATACAATTTTCGGAAGGTAAACCGTTAGCAATAATCCTAAGGCAAACAAACTGTTTTTGGTTTGTCCTACTTTTCGATCAAAATTGAAGATTGTATAAAATATATAAACATATAAGAACAGACTAATTAACACATAAGTCCATAAAAACCACTTGGACTTAAGCAGGGTTCTAAAAGCTTGAAATGCATACAGTTCTACAAAAAATAATATAGAAGCTAGAATTATAAATCGAAGTATCATTCTAAAAAATTTTAGACAAAATAACGAAACAACTCATTAAAAAAAGTGATATTAATGAATATTTAACGGTTTATTTCTTTTTAAAATATAAAACCGCATCCCTTTTGGTAAAAGAATACGGTCTTAAAAAGTAGGAAATAACAATTATTTAACTATCAAAGTCATATTTGGCGTAATAATAGCATCATTGACACCACCTGTGTAGCGTTGTGCGTATACTTCTACATAATCGTTATTAGACAATTCAACAGAAGCATTTAGCGGAAGTACTAAAATATCGTTTGCAACCAGTCCTCTACCATAAATTTTGTATTGTGAAATTGTAGTTCCATTTTTGGCTATGTATATTATGTAGGTTCCAGCTCCAGGCACCTGAAACGATATAGATCCCGTAACCTGAAAAATTCGTTTCTTTTTTCCTAAGTATTTCAATCGGTTACTTATTCCTCCATCGGTAGAAAAACGAAATAAATTTAATGAGGTAGAAGTTCCCTGTACTTTAACAATGTTACTAGGATTTGCATTATTAAACGTTGTTGCCACTCCACTACCTACAGCATAATCGACAGCAAAATCACCAACAGCTGAGGCATCAACCTCGGTAGGAATTCCGGGACAACGAACACCCCAGTTGTTGTTAAAATTATAACCGGTATAGGTCCCAACCGTGTAAGGATTTACATATTTCCCGGTAGTTAATGTACCCGTAAAAACAGTACCTTCCATAACAGCATCACCAGTGATTGTCGGATTAGAGGACACATCAAAACCAGTATTAGCCCCAATAACCTCACAAAACCCTCCTTGTTTGGTTACCAATGCAAATGTACCCACTAACCTTTCAAAAGTCCCTGAATTATTTCCAAACCATGCTGAATTACTAATTAGCAACTTACCTATATTTTCATACGTCACTCCATTTCCATTTAAAATATACTGAACAATGCTTACAAAAACGAGTGAGAAATTTTTAATTGTTCCCACTGCTGAAGAACCTACCACAATACAATCTCTAAAAATAATATTCGCAGTACCTCCACCATCTAAATTAAAAACATTTCCAGAGGAAGCAGTTAACGTCAAAACCCGTAGCGTTCCACCGGTAGTACCCGTAAAAAGATCACCGGAAGCTCTTTTAAGTTTATCTTCTCCCGAATCTTGTCCGTTTAAGTATGCACTATTTAATTCTATAGGGAAATTCACGTTTATCGTACCGTTGATTTCGTATAATGTACCGGAATCCAATAAATATTTGGCACCTCCACCGGCTGCCAATTCAGCTGCTAAGACGGTAGACAAAACATCTGTAGATTTTATAAGTTTAAATTTGAGTCTCCCATCAGCATTACTACTCATTTTCACCCAACTTGCTGTGGCAGAATTATAATAATAGAAAGATTTTAAATCGGTATCATACACTATCAAACCGTCAGCTGGAGAAGTAATAGCCGTCTTTTGAGCGGTCGTCATTCTGGGCGTTAGCATTCCTTGAGTAGTAGATGAAACATCTAATGCAGAACTTGCATCAGGCATTACTGTCCCAATACCAACCTGACCCAAAAGATCGCCTGTTAGTAGTAAATAAAATAAAAGATATCAAAACCTTCTTTTGTTGCAATTTTCCCATAGTAAAAAATTTAAATGATTATTTAAAGCAAACTAATCAGCGGTGAGCTATTTACAGTCAATAACTTCACCTTAGCCATTCGTTCTTAAAAACTTAAATTCAAACGTTTTCAAATATTGGGAGTAACTCCAAAAGGAATTTTAGAAAAAAAAGTTAATTAAATTTTATCATTTTTCAAATTTTAATTTTAAAAACAGTCGAATTATTTTTATTGGACTAGCTCCATTATCTTACAAGTTTTGTACTTTTGAACGTTTACAAAATCACTGTCATGTCACAACAAAAACGCTTATTTCTACTCGACGCATATGCTTTAATTTTTAGAGGCTATTATGCCTTTATAAAAAATCCAAGAATCAATTCAAAAGGAATGGATACCTCAGCTATTATGGGATTCATGAATTCTTTAATGGATGTGATTCGCCGAGAAAAACCAGATCATTTGGCGGTAGCTTTCGACAAAGGCGGAAGTGATTTGCGTAATGAAATGTTCCCCGAATACAAAGCGAATCGTGACGCGACGCCCGAAGCTATTAAAATTGCCGTCCCTTATATTCAGGAACTGCTTAGTGCCATGCACATTCCAATTATGGAATTACCAGGTTATGAAGCTGATGACCTTATTGGCACACTAGCCAAACAAGCCGAAAAAGAAGGCTATCAAGTATTTATGGTTACCCCTGATAAGGATTTTGCACAATTAGTTTCCGAAAATATTTTTATGTACAAACCAGCCCGAATGGGCAACGACATTGAAATTTGGGGCGTTCCAGAAGTATTAGAAAAATTTGAAATTACCGACCCGTTACAAGTGATTGACTATTTAGGAATGATGGGTGACTCTGCCGATAACATTCCCGGATTACCAGGTGTAGGTGAGAAAACAGCCAAAAAATTCTTGGCCGAATACGGTTCTTTAGAAAACTTACTCGCCAATACACACCAATTAAAAGGCGCCATAAAAGAAAAAATTGAAGCCAATGCGGAACTGGGTTTGCTTTCTAAAAAGTTAGCCACTATCCTTCTCGACTGCCCTGTTACATTTGATGCAGAAGATTTTGAGTTATCGAAACCTGACGTAGAAAAAACGGATGCGTTATTTCAAGAATTGGAATTCCGTCAAATGAAGACGCAATTTGATAAATTATTTGGTTCCGGTAAAGAATATGACGAAATTGAAACCAATGGAAATGACAATCAAAGTAGTAGTCCAAATAAAAAATCGACTACTAAAAAGACAGCTGAAAATCAAATGGATTTATTTGGCTTTTCGGATAGCGAGGAAACAACCGAACACTCGCATTCCTTTTATGCTACTTTAGAAAACACCGAACATTTTTACCAAATTGTACAAGGAGATTTACCAACAAAGTTGTTGCTTCAAAACTTATCCAATCAATCTTCGGTTTGTTTTGACACTGAAACTACAGGTATTGACGCTTTAAACGCTGAATTAGTAGGCATGTCATTTTCGTACGAAAAAGGAAAAGGCTTTTACGTTCCGGTTCCTGAAAATCAGGAAGAAGCCAAAGCATTGGTTGAAAAATTCAAACCTTTCTTCGAAAATGAAAGCATCGAAAAAATTGGTCAAAACATGAAATACGACTTAAAAGTATTGGCTAATTACGGTATTGAAGTCAAAGGTAATTTGTTTGACACCATGATCGCACATTACCTCATCAATCCCGACATGCGTCACAACATGGATGTATTATCGGAAACATATTTAAAATATTCTCCAAAATCGATTGAAAGCTTAATTGGTAAAAAAGGTAAAAATCAATTATCGATGCGCGATGTTGCGTTAGAAGACATCAAAGAATATGCTACTGAAGATGCCGATGTAACGCTTCAATTAAAAGAACATTTCCAGCCTATTTTAGAAAAAGTAGGAACCAAAAAATTATTTGATGAAATCGAAATTCCGTTAGTGCAAGTACTGGCTGATATGGAACGTGAAGGCATTAATTTGGATGAAGATTTCTTAAAAAACATGTCGACAGAAATGGAAAAAGAAGTCGCCATCTTTGAAGAAAAAATTTACGAAACCGCTGGAGAAAAATTCAATTTGGCCTCACCGAAACAATTAGGAGATATTTTATTCGATAAATTAAAAATTGGAGGTGCCAAACAAAAGAAAACTAAAACCGGGCAATATGCTACGGGTGAAGAAGTATTATCTTATCTAGCCAACGAGCATCAAATTGTAAAAGACATTTTAGAATGGCGTCAATTGGTAAAACTTAAAAGTACCTATGTAGACGCTTTACCCGAACAAGTCGACAAAAAAACACAGCGAGTACATACCGATTATATGCAAACCGTAGCGGCTACCGGTCGTTTGAGTTCGAACAATCCGAATTTACAAAACATTCCAATTCGTACCGAAAGAGGTCGCCAAATTCGTAAAGCCTTTATCGCACGGGATGAAAACTACACCTTACTTTCGGCCGATTATTCCCAAATTGAATTGCGTATTATTGCCGCTTTGAGTGGCGAAGAAAATATGATCGCGGCCTTTCAAAACAAAGAGGACATTCACCGAAGCACCGCTGCCAAAGTATTCAATGTGCCATTGGAAGAAGTTACTAAAGAACAACGTAGCAATGCCAAAACGGTCAACTTCGGAATTATTTATGGGGTTTCTGCCTTTGGATTGAGCAATCAAACCGATTTGTCGCGTAAAGAAGCAGCCGAATTGATCGATGCATATTATCAAACCTATCCAAAATTAAAAGCCTACATGGCCAATCAAGTCGATTTTGCTCGTCAAAATGGTTATGTAGAAACGATTTCCAATCGTCGTCGTTATTTAAAAGATATCAATTCAGCCAATGCAATCGTACGTGGT
>JAGORP010000134.1 GCA_018062725.1 Flavobacterium sp. | reverse complement strand
ATTTAGCGAAAAACGGCTTCTTTGAATTTTCATTCTTTTTCATGTTGTTAATTTTTTTAGTTTTTTTAATTTGTGTCAGATATTTGCAAATAGTAATGACTTTATAAAAGTATTATTTTTTTTTATCTGTAAAACATTTTTATAAAAAAAAATAATACAAAAAAAATCCCGAGTGTTAAGCTCGGGATTTTTTTATTCACTTAAATGTTCATAAGCTCCTAAATCGGGTGGAGACGTTCTAGGTTTACCATCAGCATCTTGCGCAATAATAAACAAAGGATCTCCTTTTCCTTTTGCAACAGAGGTGAAGCCAATTCGTAAATTATTTTTCAAAGCATTTTTAAACTTCGGATCTTGCGGATTGATATTAGTGGCAATTAAGTTAGTATTATCATTCAAAAATGGGGTGTACAGCGGATTGGTATTCAATTGTCCGCTAGTGTCATAAAATTTGATCAAGCAATGATTAATATTATAATTAAACGCAATTGAAGTATCGGAATCTCTTTTTAAACCCAATTCAATATTGCCTGGTCCATAGATGATACAGTTGGTAAAATTCGCTTGGATCAATGGTGAAACAAAGACCGTATTGTTTTGAGTGTAAGTATTGTCTAGATATACAGTAGGACTTTGTCTTGAGCCTGTCCAATAATTAGCAAAAGTACAATGCGTAAAATCATAACTTCCTCCTAAAATACAAGCCAAACTAGACAATCCACATTTGTTAATCACAAGGTTTTCAGCGTTAACTTTTCCTTTTCGAGCGATGATTCCGTAATTGGAAGCATTGTAAATTTGAGTACTCTTAATTTGTGTGGTAGTATTAAAAATCGTGTCTTGCTGGTCTATAAAAATTCCAACAGTAGCATTTTTTATCGTAGCATGCTCAAATATATTATTGGTGCTTCCTTCAGCTAAATAAATTAACCCCCATTGACCCGGTGTTTCGGCAAAACGAGGTTCCAGTCGATCGCCTTCAAAAATCACTTCATTTTCTAACGCTTCGGTTGTAGATGGCGTTCCATTCACTTGAATACTTCCTCCATTTTTTACAAAAATTCCCGATTCGTTATGAAAATGGACACGAGCACCTGGATCAATATGAAGCACATCCCCCGATTTTACCCCGGCATAACCATATATGACATACGGTTTGTCTTTTGTAAAATGCAATTCGCTTCCGGAAAGTTCAAAGCCATAAATTTTACTATTAGGATCACTGTCATCTAATTGTAAGTTTTCATAACTGTAGCCACCACCACTTAACGGTGTTCTGTCAGGAAATAAAAAAATGGCATCTTGAATTAAGGTCACTAAATTTACTTTTTGCTGGTATGTGCCAGAATCAAATAAAATTTCATCGGTATAAAGTAAATCGGTTGGATTGGCATCTATAATATCAGCTGTTTGTTCAATAAAAACAAACATACTGTCTTTGGCTAAAAGTTCAACATTTGTAAACAATTTACCACCATTATCTGATCTTCCATCTACCATTAATCGGTATTTGGAACCCGCTCCTTTTCCTAAAGTAATACTCGGAATTGCAATATCTTTATCACTTCTATTGTATACTTTTAACATATATGTACTAGAGGAAATTCCTGTAAAAACAGTATCTAAATAAACTGTTGTTTTTGAAAATTGAAGATTTCCACTGCTGGGAATGGTATCAAAATCTTTTCTACACGAAGTTAAAGTTGTTAAGGCGATTATAATTAGGGAAAGGTAAATTCGCATTGTATTTGATTTATTTTGGATAAAAATAGTGAAAAATCTATAAACGAAAGAAATTGTTTTTTATTCTGCTATTTCCAATTTTAATCCTATTTTTCGTAAATTTGAATCACTAATCCTAAAACATGAGCTTTAATAAAGAAGAAGTTATTCGTATATGCAATAAAATGTGTCAAAATACTTTGATGCAAACATTAAATATAAAATTTACAGATGCCGGAGAGGATTTTCTAGTGGCAACGATGCCTGTTAATCCAGATGTTCATCAACCTATGGGGTTATTACACGGTGGGGCGACCGTTGCGCTTGCTGAAAGTGTAGGAAGTGCGGCTTCTATAATGTTTATTAATCCCGAAAAACAAGAAGTTCGTGGTATCGAAATTTCTGCCAATCATTTAAAAAGTAAGCGTGAAGGAGAAGTTACAGCCACCGCAAGAATCATTCATAAAGGACGCTCTATTCATCTATGGGAAATAAGAATTGTAGATGAACAAAATAATTTGATTTCGCTTTGTAAACTGTCAAATATGGTTTTGCCTAAACGTTAAAACAATGAAATCTATTTTTGAAAGGGTAAAAATTCAGCAAAAGCTGCATTTACCGTTTGTTATTTATAGAAAACCCAATTCAAAAACATTAATCGGAATTTTTCAAAAAGACGATCATTTGTATTTTTCAGAAGATTTTACTGAAAAAGGGTTTGTTTTTGCTCCATTTTCAGGAGCTGCAGTTTGTTTTCCATTTGAAAAATCGGAAGTGAAATTCAATACGATTTACTTCAAAAATAATACCGAAGTTACTCATCACGTGGAAACACTGTTGGATGAAAAAGACAAATTTGAAAGCTTGGTAGAAAAAGGGGTAGAAGTAATTAAAACCGGAATTTGTAATAAAATTGTGCTTTCCCGAAAGGAAATAGTTGCGATAGAAGATTTCGATATGGAAACCACTTTCGAAAAAATGCTTCATACCTATTTGAGTGCTTTTTGTTATTGTTGGTTTCATCCTAAAATTGGGTTGTGGATGGGGGCTTCTCCTGAACAATTATTTAAAGCCAAAGAATTTAAATTTCATACCATGGCTTTGGCGGGAACGCAATTGTATACAGGGGATGAAACGGTTTTGTGGAAAAATAAAGAACGTAAAGAACAAGAATTTGTCACCGAATTCATCCTTGATAAATTAAAAAAAGAAAGCCAAGAAGTCAAAATTTCGGAACCCTATACTACTAGAGCTGGAAATTTGCTGCACCTGCGTACCGACATTGATGGAGTTTTAAATCAAGATGCTAATTTGAAAAATGTAATTGATATTTTACATCCGACACCTGCTGTTTGTGGCTTGCCAAAAGATTTAGCCAAAGCCTTTATTGAACAAAATGAAGGATATGATCGAGAATTTTATACTGGTTTTCTGGGTGAAATCAATTTGGATTATACGACAAATGAGATTGCGACCGACTTGTACGTCAACTTACGTTGTATGAAAGTGGAAGAGAAGAAGGCTAATTTATTCATTGGTTGCGGAATCACTAAGGATAGTAAGCCAGCACATGAGTGGGAGGAAACGGTTAATAAAGCTAAAACCATGAAACATATTTTATGATGAAATTAAATATACTCGCCTTTGGGGCCCATCCTGACGATGTAGAATTGGGTTGTGCTGCGACAATTGCCAAAGAAATTTCACAAGGAAAAAAAGTAGGAATTATCGATTTGACTCGTGGCGAGTTAGGTACTCGAGGAACCGCCGAAATACGTGATAAAGAAGCGGCTAGAGCAGCGACAATTTTAAATATTTCAGCACGTGAGAATTTAAATTTCCGCGATGGTTTTTTTGAAAACAATGAAACACATCAATTGGAGGTTATACGCATGATTCGAAAGTACCAACCTGAAATCGTATTATGTAATGCAATTGATGACCGACATATAGATCATCCAAAAGGAAGCAAATTGGTGTCTGATGCTTGTTTTTTATCTGGATTGTTAAAAATCGAGACCAGCCTTGATGGGAAAACACAGCAACCATGGCGACCAAAATTAGTGTATCATTATATTCAATGGAAAAATATTGAGCCTGATTTTGTAGTAGATGTCACGGGTTTTATGGATGTCAAAGTGGAAG
>JAGORP010000133.1 GCA_018062725.1 Flavobacterium sp. | reverse complement strand
ATCGTAAAAGAAATCTGTTCGTTAACGGATGGAGCAACCATGAGTGCGAAAAAAGATGCACTTGTTAATATTGGAGGTTTCTTAGCAATGAACGATAAAAACATTTATGAAGAAGCAAGTAATTTAGTTGTTGTTTATGAAGGGCTTCATACATATGGAGGGCTTGCAGGAAGAGATATGGAAGCCATGGCGATTGGTATTCTTGAATCAGTTGATGACAACCATATGAAAGCGCGTGTGGGTCAAGTGATTTATTTGGGTGAAAATTTAAAAGCAAATGGAATACCAATTGTTGAGCCAATTGGGGGACATGGTGTATTTATTGATGCAAAAAAATTTTTACCACACCTTGCCCAAAATTTATACCCAGCACAAACATTAGCAGCCGAATTATACGTTGAGTCGGGAATTAGAACAATGGAAAGAGGAGTTGTGTCTGCTGGCAGGAATTCGAAAACAGGAAAAGATTATTATCCCGAATTAGAATTGGTTCGTTTAACAATCCCTCGTAGAGTTTATACACAAGCGCATATGGATGTCATTTGTGAAGCCGTTGTTTCTGTTTACAAACGAAGAAACAAAATAAAGGGATTAAAAATGGTTTATGAGCCAAAGTATTTAAGATTCTTCCAAGCAATGTTCGAGAAAATTAATTAATCATATTTATTCTTTAAAGACTGAAGTCAATAATTTAATCCTTCAACAGGCTAACTTAGACAGACTGTAATAAAAAAAGCGAGAGAATTTTCATTCATCTCGCTTTTTTTATATTTAAATACTTCGACTATTTTTCAAACTTGTTATATCCTTTTGGTGTTTCAAACATTGCAGGATCAATTTCTTTTTTAGTGATTTTAGTAACCTCTAATTTCACTGTTTCTTTTCCACCAGCATCTGTTTGAACAGAAAGCATAGGGAAACCATTTTTTACTTCTGTAATTTTTAAGAAATAAACGGATGATTTATCTTTTCTGTTTAGCTGACGTAATAATTTTTCGAAGAATGAAAATTTACCATCAGCAACCCAATACGTAATTGTTACACCTTCTTCAGCATTTGTAACAATATACTCTTGACACTTAAAACCTTGTAAGTTTTTTACATTTTGTCCTTTTTTAACAGTACAAGTACCTTTAACAACAGGCGCAGCAGGCGTAGGTTGATCCATGTATAATTTACGCTCGTGGTTCAAGGACTTCATTGTTTTAGCATCCATATCTACTAAAAATGTTCCTTCCACTTTACGTGATTTAGAACCAATCTCATCAATGCGAACTTGATTACCTTTCACATAATACACATAATTAGTAGTATCATTAGGTGTCATTTTTTTGAATTCAATTGTTCCTTCAAAATTTTGTGCATTTGCATTGAATGCATACGCTACAATTACTACAAAAATTGAGATTAGTTTTAAAATAGATTTTTTCATTGCTTTTGTTTTTTGTTTGTTAGTTTTGTAATATGTGTACTAAAATACTAAAATTTTAACACTGCTCAACCTGTATTCAAAACTCATACCAAAAAGTTAATAAGTTTATTTCGAAAAAATCGTTTTTATGGCAGAACACAATGAAATTGGGCAAAAAGGAGAACAAATTGCATCTGATTTTTTAAAAAATAAAGGGTACACAATTCTTGAAACGAATTGGAGATTCAAAAACTTGGAAGCAGATATTATTGCTCAACAAAACAAAACATTAATTATTGCAGAAGTAAAAACAAGGCAAAGTAATTATTTTGGGGAACCCGAAACATTTGTTACAAAGCAAAAACAGAAAAACCTCATTAAAGCAGCCCATGCTTATATAGAACGTAGCAATAGTGATTTAGAAGTACGATTTGATATTATTTCAATTATTATTGGCAAAAATGAGTCGAAAGTGAATCACATCGAAGATGCTTTTCTATTTAGCCACTAGCATTTCATTGCTTTTTTAAGCAATTCTACTCGTTAATTTGCTTATCTTTGCAAAAATTTTCATCAAATGGCAAAAGAACAAAAACGCAGTGTAAGTAAAGTGGTTAAACCGAAGCGAAACGCTGATTCCTCTAAAGGAAAAGACAGAAAACCTTCATTTAATCGTTACCGCGATGAATCGGGTCCATCTGATTTTGGAAAATCTAAAAAAACTGGAAGTTCTGGTAATTCATCATTCCGTGAAAAACGTGATGGCGATAAACCTGCATTTGAAAAAAGAGGCTCAGATAAAGAAGGTAGTGATTTTAAAAAACCAGCTTTCAAAAAACGTGATTCAGATTCGAAACCAAGTAAAAGTTTTGATGGAAAAGATAGAAAAAGCTTCAACAATAAAGATAACAGAGGTGCTTTCAAAAAATCGGATAAACCGAAAGTAGAAAAAAAGAAAGAAGATTGGGAAGAATATGAAGAATCGGAAGCAAGTGCTAAACCACGCACAGGAAACTACTCAAGACCATACAAGAAGAAAGAATATACTAAAAAACGTAGCTCGAGTACTGGAGAACAAAAACAAGGTGCGAATGATGGCACAACACGTTTGAACCGTTACATTTCAAATGCTGGAATTTGTTCGAGAAGAGAAGCAGACGATTTAATTTCGAGTGGTGTTATCCAGGTAAATGGCAAAACCATAACCGAAATGGGTTACAAGGTAAAACCTACTGACATTATTAAATATGGTGGCCAGACCTTGAAAAAAGAAAAAATGGTCTATTTAATTTTAAATAAACCAAAAGATTACATCACCACATTTGATGATCCTCAAAAACGCAAAACGGTTTTGGAATTAATTCAAAATGCGTGTAAAGAACGTATCTATCCAGTAGGTCGATTAGATAGAGCTACAACAGGTTTGTTATTGTTCACCAATGATGGAGAATTGACAAAAAAATTGACGCATCCTCGTTATGGTGTTCGCAAAATTTACCATGTTGAGTTAGACAAACCATTAAAGAGAAGTGACTTTGATAAAATTGCCGAAGGAATTGAATTGGAGGATGGAGAAATCAAAGTTGATGAAATATCATATGTAGGTGATGGTAGCAATAAAAAAGAAGTTGGGGTTGAATTACATTCAGGTAAAAACAGAATTGTACGAAGAATATTTGAGCATATGGGTTACAATATCCGCAAGCTCGACAGAGTAATATTTGGTCCATTAAGCAAAAAGGATTTACCACGTGGTAGATGGAGAATTTTGAGTGATGCCGAAGTAGGCATGTTAAAAATGATTAGCACTGAAGAATAATAAAAAGCCTGTTGAAACCAACAGGCTTTTTTTATACTAAACTTATCCACCTTCCGTTATTGATAACATCTTTTTAAGATTGCAGTTTCACTGCAATTTTTCACAAAATTTGTACAATCGCTAATTTATATTCAGTGGAACCAAACCTATCAGAAATACAAGCAAAGCCAAAACCAATTAAACGAATGGTGCGGTTTATTTTGCGATTATTCCTGTTTCTAATTATTAGCTTTTTTACTTTATTAGGTGTGGGAGTAATGCTCAGCTACTACTACCAAGACGAAGTAAAAGAATATGTAATTGCCGAATTAAACAAACAACTCAACACACAAGTTATTGTTGATGGCAATGATATCGACTTTACGGTGGTTCGAAGTTTCCCAATGGCTTCCATCAATTTCAAAAACATTAAAGCATTAGACGCAACCAATAGTGAACACAAAGACACCTTGTTCAATGCAGAAGAAATTTCCTTGCAATTTAGCTTAATCGACTTATTCAAGAAAAATTATAAAATCAAAAAAATTGAAATCAGTCATTCTACTATTCAACTAAAAATTGACCGACAAGGGAATGATAATTTTCATTTTTGGAAAGAAAGCACAGACACTACTGAATCGAACTTCTCGTTCAAGTTGGAACAAATTATTTTAAATAATGTTGACGTTAGTTATGTAA
>JAGORP010000048.1 GCA_018062725.1 Flavobacterium sp. | reverse complement strand
TCTTGAGGGGGTGGTGCTCGTAAGGGCGTGTGGGTTCAAATCCCACCGTGGTCACAAATAAATATAAATGGTAAAAAAATAATCAAGTTTACTTGAAATTATTTTTTTACCATTTATATTTTCAAAGTGGAGCTTTGTTGGGAAAGACGCAGTCAATCCCTTAATCAAAAGTAGATTTTTACATAGTCTTGTTTTCAAGCTACTTTCTATTTCAATGCTGATATCTGTTTGAAAGGGCGTAGTCATTATTTAGCTAAGGATTTACGCTCTTATTTCTTTAAAATTCTTCCCTATTTCATTTCGTTTCATAGTATTTTATGTAATGGGCAATTCCAAATAATAAATACGTACCTTCACACGAGTTTATTCGCTTGAAAAGCATACAATTACCACAAAAAAACTGTTAATTATATAACTTTAATCTATAGTTATACAACAGTCTTTCTCTCAATATTAACCACCTTTGAAAGTCTTGTCTAAACCAAATTGTTGTGAAACTCTATATAAAATACATGGTTAGTAATCGTTGTAAACTGGCGGTTAGAGGTGAGCTCAAGAAATTAGGACTTCATTTTATCGTTGTTGATTTAGGAGAAGTTGAGATTATGGAAAACTTAAATTCAGAAAAACGAGAATTGCTAAAACGAGGATTGTTGGATTGCGGTTTAGAGTTAATGGATGACAAAAGAGCTATTTTAATCGAAAAAATTAAAACCGTAATTATTGAAATGGTGCATCATTCAGATGAAATTATCAAAGTCAACTTCTCCGACTATCTCTCTGAAAAACTAGACCACAACTATACCTATCTAGCCAATATGTTTTCCGAAGTACAAGGAGTAACTATTGAACAATTCATTATTTCGCATAAAATAGAACGCATCAAAGAACTCATCATTTATGACGAACACAACATTACAGAGATTGCCTGGAAATTGGGATACAGTAGTGTGGCACATTTATCGAGTCAGTTCAAGAAAGTGACCGGATTATCTCCCTCACACTTCAAACAACTCAAACAAAAAAGAAGAATATCAATAGAAGATTTATAACCGAATCGGCACACATCAATAATGCTTTTTAAACTACAACTTATGACTCTTTTATTCGGAAAAATAATTACCATTACTAATATACCCTTTCTACTACTATTTCTTCTTACAACTGTAGCCGTAGTAATTGTGTACTTTTTAATCAAAGGATATAAACACAAAAACATTCAATTGGCAGCCTTTAATAGCGAACTTCATACAGCTTCCAAATACACGTTAAGTCTTATAGAAGCCAGTCGAGATCCCTTATTTACCATCAGTCGCGAAGGAAAAATTACCGACACCAACGATGCGTCTGTCCGGGTTACTGGAACCGCAAAAGAAGCGCTAATTGGTTCTTCCTTTTTCGATTATTTTACAGAACCTCATAAAGCACGAGAATCGTACGAAGAGATTTTTAAAAACGGATTTGTAATCGATTTCCCTTTAACAATCAAAGACCAAAAACTGACCGATGTACTTTTTAACGGTTCCATCTACAAAGACCAAAACGATACGGTAATTGGCGCAGTGGTGGTGGCTAGAGACATTACCATACAAAAAGCATTGGAAAAAGAACTTACCGAAGCAAAAATATTTGCAGAACGCGCCACAATAGTTGCTAATGAATCGGTAAATTCTAAACAACAATTTCTGTCAAACATGAGTCACGAAATTCGAACGCCAATGAATGCCATTATTGGCTTCACCAAAGTGATTCTTAAAACCGATCTAACTCCGAAACAAAAAGAATACCTAACCGCTATAAAAATGAGCGGAGATTCATTGATTGTTCTGATAAACGACATTCTAGATTTGGCCAAAGTAGATGCTGGTAAAATGACTTTTGAAAAAATACCCTTTAAGTTATCCTTATCCATTAAAGCGATGTTGCACCTGTTTGAAACTAAAATTCAGGAAAAAAACTTACAGTTAGTAACCAATTATGACAGTCAAATTCCCGAAATTTTGATTGGAGATCCTGTCCGCTTACATCAAATCATTTTAAATTTAGTTAGCAATGCCGTTAAGTTTACCAATAAAGGTATCATAACTGTTAGCGTTGATTTAATGTCAGAAGATGCCAAAAAAGTAACCATTAAATTTTCGATTACCGATACCGGAATTGGTATAAAAGACACCAAAATTGAAAAGGTTTTTGAAAATTTCCAGCAAGCCACCAGCGGTACTTCAAGATTGTTTGCCGGAACTGGATTAGGACTTGCCATCGTAAAACAATTGGTAGAAGCACAACATGGAACTATTGAAGTAGAAAGCGAATTAAACATAGGCTCCACTTTTAGTTTCAGTTTGGATTTTTACAAAACGAATGCGGAAGCGGTTCTCGAACCTGAAATTTCCGAATTGAACACCGACATAAAAGACATAAAAGTATTAGTGGTGGAAGATATGGAGCTGAATCAGTTGCTAATGAAAACACTCTTAGACGATTTTGGATTTGAATGCGAAATCGCGGGCAACGGAAAAATTGCGATCGAAAAATTAGAATTGAAAGCCTACGATATTATCCTGATGGACTTACAAATGCCAGAAATGAATGGCTTTGAAGCCACAACCTATATAAGAGAAACCATGAAATTAGACATTCCAATCATTGCCCTCACGGCCGATGTTACCACAGTGGATGTCGAAAAATGCAAAGAAGTAGGCATGAACGATTACATTTCCAAACCAGTAGACGAACGATTGTTATACAGTAAATTAATCAGCGTCATCCATAAACCTGTAGTGATCATAGAACACACAAAAGGAGAACATCCCAAACAAGTCACTATCAAATATGTCGACATGAGTTATCTCTTAAAATTGACCCAATCCAATCCGAAACTCATGGCTGAAATGATTGAAGTCTACTTAAAACAAACACCTCCGTTGGTGCAAACTATGCGAAAAAGTTTTGCAAACAAAGATTGGCAATTATTACAAGCGACCATTCATAAAATGATTCCTTCCTTTACCATTATGGGTATGGATCCTAAAATCACTGAAGTAGCTCAAAAAATTCAAGAATTTGCTCATAAACTCGAAGTGTCAAAAGATTTAGACAATTTAATCTTACAACTCGAAAAAGTCTGCCAGCAAACGTTTGTAGAACTCGAGAAAGAACTTAATAATCTTAAACAATAGTATCGTGAAAAGCGAAAATAAAATAAAGTTATTCCTGGTTGATGACGATGCCGTTTTTTTAAAATCGCTCGAAATTCAATTTTCAAACCACAACGATTTCGACATCGAAACCTTTGCCACTGGAGAATTGTGTCTTGCGAATATCGCTGAAAAACCCGATGTTGTCATACTGGATTTTAACCTCGACGGCATTGAAAAAACAGCAATGAATGGCATAGAAACGCTAGACAAAATAAAAGAATTTGACTCTAAAATTCCTGTAATAATGCTTTCCAGTCAAGATAAAATCGATATCGCCGTGAGCTGTATGCATCATAAAGCATTTGATTATGTCGTCAAGTCGGAAACCGCCTTTATGCGTCTGCAAAAAGCCATCGAAACCTTAATCAAACAACAAAAAATGGAACAGGAATTAAATTGGTACATGGAACGCATGTAACTGTACTACCATTCAATCTTAAGGGCTGTCTTTTTAGACGGCCCTCTTTATTTCTAAACAGAATTATATAACTAATACCATAAATCTTATAACATTTTACATGCCGTATGAAAGTAGATTTACATAAATATTAAAACTTAAATATTATGAAAAACAGTGCAATAAGATTCGGATTATTTTCAATCATTTTATTGGGAGTAATTTCTTGTAAAGACAAAGAGCAAGAATTAGCCGACAATCGAATCAACGAATTAGAAAGTTATGTAGATTCTCTAAAAACAGTTTCTGCAGAAGAACGTCAGGCCAATTGGGAGCAAATTACTGCCGATTATGAAGCCAGAAAAGCAAGTGCAGATGATGCTTTAGCCAGTTTAGACGAAGATAAAAAAGCAGCTTCTGAAGAAAAACTAAATGCTTCAAATGCGAAATACGATGAATATCGAATAATTGCATTAGCAAATGCAGAACCTGCCAAACCACAAAGAGTAAGTTCTTCTCAATTGTTAAGAGACCGCTTGTTTGGTGCTGGTAAAATTGGTAGCGACATGAGCTTTGCTTGGGTAAACAAAGACAATATTTTGACGGTGTATCAAAACTTTTTTGATGCCTACAAACAAAATAAAAGCGAATTTACCAGAGAAGATTATGATGAAATTAAGCTAATGTATGAAGCATTAGACACTAGAAAGAATACAGTAGAAAAAGAAGGTTTATCCTCTGATGACAATGGCAAAATCGCGACCATTAAATTCAAATTGGCTCCAATGTTTAAAGTCAACAGAATTGGAGCAAAAAGCAGAGAAAACGAAGAAGCTAAAGAATAAATTTCTAAATACAAATTGAAAGTCAATCCAATTGGGTTGACTTTTTTTTATGCCTACAAGGCTGTGAATTCTACAACTAAACACAAGAGTTATATAACTTATTAAAAATTAATAATAAGACCTTTACATACTTACTTTCTCCCCAAATTACTCATTTACTTTAATAATTTATACACTGTACTGGAATGAAAAAAGCGTATCTCTATATGGACCTAAAATTCGAGTTATTAACCCAACTCGCCACTAAATTGTTAGGCAATTCTATCGTATTTGTGGTGGCTTTTTGTATGGTGATTTATTGGTGGGGGACGAATTTATTTACTTCAAGTAACGCGCATCAAAACATTGGCGATATTATTTTTGGGTTTACGTTTTTGAGTTTGTTTATCATTCAAAAATCATTCAACAAGTATTCGGCTTTGGTGCATCTTAAAATGAATGAGCTAATATCTTCTAACGAATTGGCCAATAATTCCGTCATGAATACCCATCAAAAAACGGAAAAGGAAATCCGAGAATTATCCAATGAATATACCGAACTAGATGTCACTAATGAAACGGAAGATAACGATACTTCAGAATCGTATCCTATTCAAAATCAGTCACAAACATAGGAATCTTACAAGTTTTTAATCAAACTATATAAGCCAAATTGACGTTTGAGGTAGCACCTTTACACGCAACAAACAATCTTAAGATTATGAGAAAAATTAGTATAGTTGCTAGTCTGTTACTAGGAGTAACATTTAGCACAGCAGCCCAAAGCATGTCCGATAATGCAATAGGCTTACGATTAGGAGACAATGATGGATTTGGAGGAGAAATCTCCTACCAAAGAAAATTAGACACCAACAACCGATTGGAATTCGATTTGGGTTGGAGAAACAGCAATGATGTAGATGCCATTAAACTGGTTGGGTTATACCAATGGGTTATGAATATTGACGGTGGCTTTAATTGGTTTGCTGGAGTGGGTGCTGGAGTGGGGACTTGGAAATTGGACAACCGATTCAATAATGACAACGGAGCCTATGGCTTAGTGGCCGGAGATATTGGTATCGAATATGATTTTGATATTCCGCTAATGCTTTCTTTAGACTTCCGTCCTGAGATTTATTTCAATTCTGATGACTTTAGAGAGAGCAACTTCGGACCCGATATTGCCTTAGGAGTTCGATTCCAATTTTAATAAACCTAGGAATATTACAACTTCTATTTAATGTTTTACAACACATTACAATTCAATATATTACATCTTTACACTAGCAAGAAAACACATTCTTACTATAAAACAAAAAAAATGAACACAACAGAAATTAAAGGAATTTGGGAAGAGCAAAAAGGGAAATTAAAACAACAATTTGCAACATTGACGGATGATGATCTATTATTTGCCGAAGGAAAAAAAGACGAGATGCTTGGAAAACTTCAAGTGAAATTGGGGAAAACCAAGGAAGAATTACACAAGATTTTATCAGAATTATAATCCTTAATTCATAAAAAATGGAAAACTTAAAAAGAATGGTTGCGATTGTACTCTTTGCAGGACTCGCACAACTATCGGCAGCACAAGAATCTAATGCTGGTGGAAAATTCAAATTTGGTATTAAAGGTGGGGTAAATTTCTCCAATCTGAATACTCAAAATGTAGAAAGTAATAACGTGCTTACAGGTTTTAATGCAGGATTATTTGCAAAAATTCCAATCACTGAATCGCTTGCCATTCAACCGGAATTCCTGTACACTACCAAAGGAGCGAAACTGACTTACAATAATTATTTCGTAAACGGATCGTCGGAGTTTAACCTGAATTATCTAGAAGCACCTGTTTTATTAGTCATTAATTTAACCCCTAGTTTTAATATTCATGCAGGCCCCTATTTAGCGTATCTGTTAGATGGTAATGTAACGGAAGATGTCCCAGGCACCTTGTTTAATATTCAAAATAACATAACCAACAGCGATTACAATAGGTTTGACACTGGATTGGCTTTTGGACTTGGATATGATGCCAAACAATTTGGCTTTGGAGCGCGATACAATTATGGACTTCAAAAAGTAGGTAAAGAAAGAAATTTCATGGGAACGAATTATACCTTTCCTGACGGGAAAAATAGTGTAATCAATTTATACCTATCCTATTCATTTTTATAACCCTAAAGTAAGCAATCATGGGAAATTTACTATATGCACTCGCGGTTTTTTTAATCATTTTTTGGGCAATAGGCTTCTTCGCTTATAGCACCGGTTCAATCATTCACATCTTATTAGTTATTGCAGTAGTTGCAATTCTATTACGATTAATTCAAGGAAAAAGAATATAACAGTTAATTAAAAATAGAAATTATGGAAACAGGAAAAATAGCCGTTGGCGTTTTAGTAGGCATTGGAGTTGGAGCATTAATAGGAGTTTTATTTGCACCCGCAAAAGGTTCTAAAACCAGACAACGAATTATGGACAAAGGGCAAGGCTTTGCCGATGAAATTAAAGGAAAGTTTGATGGATTATATCAAGATGTTTCCAACAAATACGATGGCTTTTTGGAAGAAGCAAAATCAGTTACTTCTCAAAAATAAATAATCATGGAAAAAACAACGACAATCGAAGAACTGATTGAAAAATCGGAAATCTACACCAAAACAACACTCGAATTGTGTAAATATGAAGCCATTTACAAATTGGCAGATATTTTTTCAAATTTGGCTGCAAAATTGGCGATAACCATTGTTGTTGTTTTATTCCTGTTATTCATAAATATTGGATTATCCCTTTGTATCGGCTACTATTTAGGCGCTACCTTTTTAGGCTTTTTTATCATCGCTTTTGGATACTTCTGCATTGCTATTTTACTTTATATTTTTAGAGAAAACTGTATAAAGCTCCCCACAAGCAACTTCATTATCAGTAAATTAAAAAACAAAACGATCTGATGAAAAAACATGATGAAAAAATAGCACTGAGGGAAAAAATAACTTTTTTGAAAGAGAAAAAAGCCACCGATCTGATAAATTTAAAACAACAATACCACGAAACTGTTGCTGGTTTTTCCCCATTAAATCTTTTAAAAGTATCGGCTGTAGAATTTGTGACCTCGCCCAATTTAAAATCGATGGTATTGAATGAAATAATTGGCTTTGGAACCCGATATGTCGCCAAAAACGTCTTACCCGAACATTCAAAAAATCCTATAAAACGAATGTTACGAAAGTTCTTCCAGCTGTAAAAAAAATAGTATTGAAAAAAATTCAATACCATAACCAAACCGAGTTTGTTTCAAGCATCAAATACCGAAACATTCTGCATCCTTTTTACTTTTCAAACTTCTCCAAAAGAGTGAATTATGAAACTATTAAAAATAATTCTACTACTAATTGACGGTACCTTTGTAAGGTAATAATCTAAAAAAACACAATATGAAAACGACATTTTTATCCCTAATAACGCTATTACTATCAATGACTGTACTAGCACAAAACACACAAACGGAAACAAAAACCACCACTTCAACGGTTAAAGATTCTCAAGGGGAACACACTACAGTTAAAAAAGAAGTAACAAAAGAGGTTCAAAAAATAGAATTGGGACAAGAAAAAGCGAATACTATTAATATTCCTACCGTAGATTCACCCGTTGTAGTAACAACGACCACAAAAATCACAAACCCTGACGGAAGTACTAGAACCGTAGATATTGATAGAAGTTCGTATTATGAATCCAATGGAAGAAGATACAAACTTGACCTTGATGCCTCTGGATATGTGATGCGCTATGGCAATTCCAAACCAGCCCTTTTAAGAAAAACATCTACTAATAGTTATATCTACCGATTAAAAAACAAAATTGCGGTTGGTTATTTTGACACCAATAACAATTTGATTATCGAAACCTATGATTATAAAACAGATAAGGTTTCCGTTGAAAAATTTATGGTTGTAAAATAGAGTTTTAATACATTCATTCAGAAAATCGATCCATTCCTTGGGTCGATTTTTTATATACATCTGTTTGTAATCCAACACAGAAGCGTTATTCAACTTTAACCAATCCTATTTAAAGAGGTATTTCAGTAGCGCTTTCAGAAAAGGTAGCTTTGGACAGGCCCAGATAATTTCAATTTCCTCGAGCCAAGTAGATTCTTCATCTAAAAATCGTAAAATTTTATCTGGAGATACTTTGGTGAACATTTCAGAAAAAATACGCTTTCCTAGTTCATTATTGTCATATAGTACCTTTACAAAAAGGCTATCGTAAAATAAAAACCGATTCTTTTTCTTAAAATTACGAAAATCAAACACCTCTTTTTGTAGCACTTCCACGAGCCTTTTGGCCTGTTTGGTTGCATTTTGAAACGTATAACCCGTACTGGCTTTTGTCCACCCACCAGCAGTTCCGATATGTAAAACACGTTGGGTATTTTTTCTCCAAAAAGGATAAACCGTCATGGGAATATTCCCTTTTTCTTTGGTAATGATTTCAAAATCTTGAATTCCTTTCGACAGTAAATAATGTGAAATCTCTTGTTCGTACTCATCTTCCGATAAAACCGATGGCGAAAACAACGTATATTCAACCAAAGCTTCGGTTGAAGAAAAGGGTAAGACATACATAAACCGCGTGTTGTTTTTTTGAGGCACTGTAAAATCCATAAAATTCACATGCTCTGAAGAAAAAATGGGATCCTTAGTTTTCACAAACCAACCCACAAAATGTTGTTGCAGTAAAGGATATTGAGTTTGGGAAGTTACTGCGTTCAAATCCAGTACCGAATTAAAAAAATAATCAGAAACAAATACTTCCTTTTGAGTACTGACCAGAACTTCCAATCCATTATCCTCAAACGAAACAACGCTATCTGTTACAAAAATAATGTTGGGTTGACTTTTTAGAAGTCGAATCATTTCTATATAAAAAGTTTGCGATTCAATCATTTTATAGCGCATATCACTCGCTAAACATTCCACTTGCTGATCACCAGAACTAAAAAAAGCACTCCCCCATTGCTTGCGAACAAAACGATCCCATTCCCCATTTTTTTGTTCCCAAAAACACCAAGTCTTATCATTAATATCTTTTTTTTGAGGCTCAATAACCATAACCGTTTTACCCATCAGTAAGTTGTTTTGAAGCAATTCATGCAAAACAAGCATACTAGACAAACCTAAACCCGAAAAAATATAATGATACTTCACTTTAAATATTTTAACAAATATAACGAATTGCAAAAAAGAATTGAATAAATTTGTTTAACCAAAATATAAAAATCATGAACAATATTAAAAATGTTTTCAGCATTAAAGATTTAGAGAATCTTTCGGGCATTAAAGCCCATACCATTCGTATTTGGGAAAAACGGTATGCTGTTTTAGCTCCAATGCGAACTGACACAAACATTAGAGTTTATGATTTACAAAGTCTGCAAAAGCTATTAAACATAACATTATTACACAATCATGGCTATAAAATTTCTAAGATTTCCAAACTAGAAGACAGCCAAATAACAACATTAGTAAAAGAAATTGTGACCGAAAAAAATTCAAAGAATCATGCCATAAATGCTTTCAAAATGGCTATGATGAATTTTGATCAAAATCTTTTTACGACAACTTACAATGAATTACTATCCGAAAAATCATTTAAAAAAGTTTTTTATGATGTATTTATTCCATTGATGAATGAAATTGGACTTTTATGGCAATCCGAAACCATAAGTCCGGCGCACGAACACTTTATTAGTCATTTAATTCGACAAAAAATATTAATCAATACCGAAACTTTACAATACCAAAAAGAAACCAAAACAGACAAAGTATTTGTACTCTACCTACCCATGAATGAAATTCATGAATTGGGATTGATGTACTTAAACTTCGAATTTATTTCTAATGGATATAAAACTATTTATTTGGGCGAAAGTGTTCCAACAGATAGTTTAAAAGACGTTACAAAATACTTTCATGACATCATTTTTGTGACGTATATGACTGTAGAACCGGACAAAGACAAAATAAACCAGTATCTCGAAGAAATTCATACCGAATTATTACTAGAATCGAATTCTCAATTATGGATAACTGGTAGAATGACCGAACATATTGATCCTAAAAAACTTACAAAAGACATAAAACGCTACCAATCGATTAGTGAAATTATATCCGAATTATAAATAATTCAATTTAAATGTAATTTTGTTTAACTTTTTTATATTTTTGTTAAACAAAATTATGAGAAAAAATATAGCAATTATCGGTTCAGGTTTTTCTTCACTAGCAGCAGCTTGTTATCTCGCAAAAGAAGGAAATAACGTTACAGTATATGAAAAGAACAGTACTGTAGGAGGACGTGCGCGTCAATTACAAAAAAATGGATTCACTTTTGATATTGGACCAACCTGGTATTGGATGCCCGACGTTTTTGAGCGATTTTTCGGGGATTTTGACAAAAAACCATCCGATTACTATGAACTTATAAAGTTATCACCTGCTTACCAAGTATACTTCGGCATAGAAGAATTCATAACCATCGCTGATAATTTACCCGAAATTGCAGCCACTTTTGAAACCATTGAAAAGGGAAGCGGCCAAAAATTAATTCAATTTATCAAAGAGGCAAAAAGCAATTATGACATAGCCATCAAAGATTTGGTGTATCGCCCTGGAGAATCTCCATTAGAATTAATCACTTTAGAAACCGCCAAGAAAGTCAATCAGTTTTTTAGTAACATTTCTAAAGACGTTCGAAAACAATTCAAAAACAAAAAACTAGTCCAAATATTAGAATTTCCAGTATTGTTCTTAGGTGCAAAACCTACCAATACTCCATCTTTTTATAGCTTTATGAATTACGCCGATTTTGGGTTAGGCACTTTTCATCCTAAAAACGGCATGTATAGTGTTATTTTGGCCATGAAAGCATTAGCCGAAGAATTAGGTGTAACCATCCAAACAAATGCGAATGTGGAGAAAATTTGTGTCGAAAACGGTAAAACAACAGGATTAATCAGCAACGGAAGAACAATTTCAGCAGATGTGGTAGTTTCGGGAGCCGATTACCATCATTCGGAAACTTTATTGGATAAAAACTATCGTGCCTATTCTGAAAAATACTGGGAAAAGAAAGTTTTTGCTCCGTCCTCACTCCTATTTTATGTCGGATTTGATAAAAAAGTAAAAAATGTAGAACATCATTCCTTGTTTTTTGATGTCGATTTTGACATTCATGCTCGTGCTATTTACGACACGCCACAATGGCCTGAAGAACCTTTATTTTACGCCAGTTTCCCTTCTAAAACAGATGCCAATTCGGCACCAGAAGGAAAAGAAGCGGGGATTTTCTTAATTCCATTAGCACCTGGTTTGTCGGATATACCAGAAATAAGAGCCGAATATTTTGACAAAATCATAACCCGATTAGAAAAACTAACCAATCAAGAACTTAAAAGTGCAATATTATTTAAAGAATCGTTCTGTGTAAATGATTTTATTAAAGAATACAATTCCTATAAAGGAAATGCTTATGGCATGGCCAATACCTTATTACAAACTGCTTTTTTACGACCAAAATTAAGGAGTAAAAAGGTCACGAATTTATATTTCACAGGACAACTAACGGTTCCTGGACCTGGAGTACCTCCAGCACTGATTTCCGGAAAGCTAGTAGCCGATTTAATTCAAAAATATTCGTAATATGAAGTCAATATTTGATACTGTTTCTAATGATTGTAGTAAATTAGTGACTAAGACGTACAGCACTTCGTTTTCGTTGGCTGTAAAAATGTTGTCACCCAGTATTCGTCAGGACATTTACAACATTTATGGATTTGTCCGTTTTGCTGATGAGATTGTAGATAGTTTTCATGACTATGATAAAAAAACCCTTTTTGAACAATTTGAAATCGATTTAAAATCGGCGTTAAACGAAGGTATAAGTTTGAATCCAATTTTAAATGCGTTTCAACATACCGTTCGAAAACATGCCATTTCACATGATTTGATCGATTCTTTTATGAAAAGTATGCGTTTAGATTTATACAAAAGCACCTACAAAACAAAAGAGGAATACCACGACTATATTTATGGAAGTGCCGATGTCGTGGGATTAATGTGTTTAACAGTATTTGTAAAAGGAAATGCTGAAGCTTATAACAATCTAAAAGATTCGGCTATGAAATTAGGATCTGCCTTTCAAAAGGTAAATTTTTTAAGAGATTTGAAAGAAGATTTTGAAGGATTAGATCGCACGTATTTTCCGAATACTGATTTGAACAACCTCAACGAACATTCTAAAAAAGAAATTATTGAAGATATTGAAAATGATTTTAAATTGGCCTATGAAGGCATTTTGCGATTACCAATAGAAGCCAAATTTGGGGTTTACACCGCTTATCGTTATTACAAACGATTACTAACTAAGCTCAAAGCAACGCCTTCAACGGAAATAAAAAACACTAGAATACGAGTACCAAATTATCAAAAAGCCGAGCTGTTAGCCCGTTGCTATGTCAAATATCGATTAAATATTTTATAATTATGGCAGTACAAATTAGCGCCTTTTTAGGAACTTTTTTCTTTATGGAATTTATGGCTTGGTTTAGTCATAAGTACATCATGCATGGTTTTTTATGGCACTTGCATGCCGATCATCACAAAAAAGATCACGACTCTTGGTTTGAACGTAATGATGCTTTTTTCCTTTTTTATGCCGTAGTAAGTATTGTTTTTTTTATACTATGGAAATATGATATTTTAGGAATTGGACTAGCGATTGGATTAGGAATTTTCGCTTACGGATTGGCTTATTTCTTAGTCCATGATATCTTTATTCACCAACGTTTTAAACTATTTAGAACTACCAACAATCGTTACGCGAAAGCCGTGCGAAGAGCACATAAAATGCACCACAAACATATTGGAAAAGAACATGGCGAATGTTTCGGAATGTTACTCGTTCCTTTTAAATATTTCAAACAATAAAAAAGTCCTCAATTGAGGACTTTTTGTTATTTTTTTGCTGCCGAATTAAGCACTTCGCCACCCGGTAAATTCATACGCTTGGTCAGCAATGAAATTTCATTAAGATCAAAGTCTCCCGTTAACGACATTAACACCGTTTCAGAACCTTTCACTCCTGTTCCTTCAATAAACATTAACAATTCTTTTACTTGTGTAGAACCTGCTCCTGATTTTACATAAATTTTAGCATTCTTACCACTTTCATTCACACGCATTAATTCTTCCAAACCAGCGGTGGTTAAATATTTATCGACAGTAGATCGCATATCGGAAGTCGTTTTGGCACTTGAAGTCTTGTATACTTTTAGGTTTTCTAGTTTTTTTATCAGATTTAAATAAGCCAGATCTTCTTTGCTTTCCATTTTTACTTTACTCATCAATTCAAACATCTTTTTATTGACAATTACTGATGAAACAGTACTTTGCCCGTCAAATTTATCTAAAGCCGTTTGTGCATTACTTAGGAATGACATTAAAAACAGAACAACTATTAAAACTATCTTTTTCATATTATTTTTCTTTTTTAAATACTTTGCTTTTGATTGTTTCGAATTCCTTAATATGTTGTGCATTTTTCATGCCAGAATTAATATTAGTGGATAACAAGTTGAGTGCTTTTTGAGTTTCTTCATACGCTTGTTCGGGCGTTGTACAAGTACCCAAATCCCCATGACTGGGTGCTACTTCTTCTCTTCTGAAATAAAAAATAAGCATTCCAAGTAACAAAAATGTTCCAATATACCCTACAATTCTTATGTTATCTTTATTTTTTTTGTTCATTTTTGAATTCTTATCTAACAAATATACAGCTGTTGCTTTAAATAAACTATTTTTCAGATCACACAAAACAAAAATCCCGTTCTAATTGAATTAAAACGGGACTTTTCAAAAGATTAAAGTAAGAAAGAATCTTTTATTTCATTTGAATATTAATTGAAGTAAAATCCAGTTGGAATAACCCCTACGGTATAACTTTTTTTCAAAGTTCCTGTTAATGAATAAATGTATACTTTTCCGTTAGAACTGTAATCTACAGCGTCACCCACATATATTTTACTGTTTTTCACAGCAAAACTATACACCCCATAAACACCTTGATCTGTTGTAGAAAACAAGGCTTCCGTTGGTAATGTCGAAGCAGTTACATTCATTTTGTAGATATCGGCATCTTCTGTATAGTAAATGATGCCATTATCAATTACCAAATTTGAAGGGTGACTTGTCGCAGCAAAATCAATCGAAGTGGTCATATTGTTAGCCAAGTTGATTTTAACTAATTTCCCACCCGTTTCAGAACCACTCCAAGATGGTTTTCCTTCGCACATAACGTACAAATTACCACTATTTTCTACTAAAGAATTTGGCACATCACCCACAGTAATTTGAGTAATCGCATTATTAGCAGGATTAATCATAGAAACTATATTTCCAAAATTATATCCCCCTTTATGTGCCACATATAATTTATTGTTTTCTGCCACAATACGC
>JAGORP010000047.1 GCA_018062725.1 Flavobacterium sp. | reverse complement strand
CCCTTACGAGCACCACCCCCTCAAGATGGCGAGTCTACCGTTTCTCCACGTGGCCTTAAATGAAAAAAGTCACTCGACCTCTCGAATGACTCTTTTTGTGACCTGGCTGGGGCTCGAACCCAGGACCCCATCATTAAAAGTGATGTGCTCTACCAACTGAGCTACCAAGTCGTACAGTAAGGAAATAAATTTTAGGTCTTATTTTGTGACCTGGCTGGGGCTCGAACCCAGGACCCCATCATTAAAAGTGATGTGCTCTACCAACTGAGCTACCAAGTCTAAATCATTTCCTTATTGCGGGTGCAAATATAATACCTTATTTTTAACATTTCAAACTAAATTAATGATAAATTTGTCTTTTTTTGCATAATACTTTCAATGTGTTTGTTTATAGGCTTTTAGGAGAATGAAGAAAATAGTTTTAGTTGGTTATATGGGGTCCGGTAAAACGGAAATTGGTAAATTATTGGCCAAAAATGTCCAATTGCCTTTTTTTGATTTGGATTTTTTGATTGAAAAAGAGGTCGGAAAAACCGTTTCCGAAATATTTTCTGAAAAAGGTGAAATCTATTTTAGAAAAATAGAACATGAACTTTTTGTGAAACAAATTCATAAAGAAGAATCTTTTGTCTTGAGTTTAGGAGGAGGCACACCTTGTTATGCAAATAATCATTTAATCTTGCAGCATGAGGATGTTATTTCGATTTATTTTAAGGCGAGTGTGTCAACTTTAGTCGGCAGACTTTCCATAAACAAAAAGAAACGTCCACTGATTAAAGACTTAGCAGAAAATGAATTGCAGGAATTTATAGCCAAGCATTTGTTTGATCGTAGTTTTTATTACAACCAATGTAAATACGTGATTTCAGTAGATGACAAATCACCTTCAGATGTAGTAGCAGAAATTAAAAACCTGTTATTCTAAATAGGCATAGTCGTTGTTGTTCTCAAAAACTACTTGGACGTGTTCTAATAGTGACGTCGATAGCGAAATACCTTTAAAATCGGCTTTAATTGGATATTTTTTATGATTTCTGTCGACTAATACGGCTGTTTTGAATTTTTTTAAGGGCACCTCCAAAAAATGTTTTACGCCATAAATCAATGTTGTCCCCGAATTTAATACGTCATCCACCAAAATTAATCCTTTGTTTTGATAGATTTCTGAACTTATAGATGTGCTAATTGGTTTTTTCGGATTTTTTTTGTCAATAATCACCTCGCATAATATCACTTTCAAAGGAGAAATACTTTGTAAAACAGACGCTATTTTTTCGGCAAAAACGCTGCCGTTTCCATTAATTCCGGCAATGATAATTTCTTTTTCATCGATAAACGTTTCGTAAATTTGATAGGCTATTCGTTTTACTTTAAATTCTATTTCTTGATGATTTAAGATGATGTTATGATTCATGGTGTGTAGTTATTTTTTAGTAAAGATAAAAAACAGTTCGTTTTCTTGACGCGGTTTTATAGAGTTATATGCAGTTTCTAGTGTTTTAATCTCAAAAGTGTCTGAAAATAGTTTTAAATACGCTTCTTTGGAGCCTCCAAATGGTGGTCCGTCTTCGGTTAATGGGAATTGAAATAGCAAACCAACCAATTTTCCATTTTTAGAAAGCAACGAATGCATTTTTTCGACATATTTTGCTCTCAATTCAGGATTTAAGGCGCAAAAAAAGGTTTGTTCTACGATTAAATCATATTCGGCTTGGTGTTCAAAAAAATCAGCATGAATTAATTGGTTGTCATTGCAATTGGGAATTCTTTTTTTGATGTTTTCTAACGGTGCTTCGGCATAATCTAACACAAAAACATTCGTAAATCCATTATTTAGCAAATATTCAAATTCGTAAGAATTTCCACAACCCGGAATCAAAATTCGGATCGATTTGTTTTCAATTTGGTCGAAATATTTTTTTAAAGGAGTTGTAATTTTTCCAGTGTCCCATCCAATTTCATTGGTTTGGTATCTGTTTTGCCAATAGTCGCTATTCAGTTTCATCTGGTGTATCAAAATCGGTTTCAAAATCATCTAAATCACGTCGGTCTTTTTTGGTTGGTCTTCCAACGCCTGTTTTTCGGTAGTGTTCTTTTGCTAATTTAAGCATTTCTAAATGGGCAAACGATTCGGCTGGAGTTTCATCTTTTCGATAGACATCAACTAACTTGGCGCCTACACGATTGGCGGGAACATCAAGTACGGTAATGATGTGTGTAATTTGATCTTTTCGAAAGGTTACTTTATCGCCGGGAAACACTTCTTTAGAGGGTTTGGCTACATTTCCGTTTACCGTAACGTGATTTTTTTTACAGGCTTCGGTAACCATGTTTCGGGTTTTGTAATAACGTACACACCAAAGGAATTTGTCTATTCGCATAGAAATTAAAAAACTAAGTTAAAATTGAAACAAAAATAAATCAAAATTGTATCTTGCGCACTTAAAATTTATATTAAAATGCGATTTATTAAAGCTTTATTATTAGTAATTATTGGATTGGTTGTGTTCTCTTGTGTTAAGGAGGATCAAGCAGCTGATACATTTATTATGCCCTTAGATATTCAATATCAAAGAGAAAGTGTTTCTATTGAAAAATTCTTGGATGAGTACCAGATGAATGTTGACCCTGCGAATATTGAAAATGTTACTTTTGAAAAACTAGTTGCACCAATAGATCCTTCAAAATCTATTCGTGTAGAACATGCTTCAAAACTTAAATTCAAAATGGTTAAAAGTAATGGGGTGAATTATAAAGTGTATTATGTAGAATTAAGAGAAGGTTCTGGTGATGGTATTGAACAACAAAATCCTATTTTTGTAGATTCTGTATTGGTGAACTATCGTGGATTATTGTTGAATAAAAAAGCAAATTATAAGGAAGATGAAAGTTTTGAAAAAAATCAAACTTTTGACTCTAGAACTCATCTGCCTTATTGGAATTCTTTGCCAAACTTTGTTGAAGGTTGGGGATCAATTTTACAAATGTTTAAGCCTGGAACGCAAACTGTTGATCCTGCAACTAATGTAATTACCTATAATGATTTTGGTGCAGGAGTAATGTTTTTGCCTTCAGGATTGGCGTATTATGCTTCTAGTCAGGGGACAATTCCGGCCTATTCGCCACTTATATTTACGTTTTCTTTGAAAAGAATACATCATGTTGATACTGACTTTGATGGTATTGATACTATTGATGAAGATGTTAATGGAAATGGTAAGTATGGTGATGATGATACTGATGGAGATGGTAGGCCCAACTATATGGATATTGATGATGATGGTGATGGTAAATTGACGAAGGCTGAACTTAAGTATTCAGTGTTTAAAGACGGAGTTACAAATTATTTCTATTACCAATATAGTGGAGCTGCAGTTGATGATTTGTCGACACCCCAAGATGAAAGAGGAGCTCCAGACTGTTCTGGGGATCAAATTTCTTCTACACGAGTAAGAAAATATTTGGATAAAAATTGCCAATAGGAAAATTGTAAAATAATTAGTTTTTTCATTTTTTTTCTTTTCCTTTGTAGGAAATTAAATACAATAATAATGAAACTTTTTAAAAAATTATCTATTGCGTTAATTCTATTATTAGCGTCAAATTCTGTTTTTTCACAGACAACTTTTCACAGATTGTTTAATCCAGTATCGGGAAAGCATTTTTATACTACTAATAGCTCTGGTGTTGAGTATTCTCAATATCCAGTTTATGAAGGGGTTCTTGGTACAATTCCAGGGGGAGGTGATAATGTAGATCCAATATTTGTATTGATAAATTTATCTACTGGAGATAGAATTATGACAAAAAATATTGCTGAAAGAAATTTTCTAATTTTAAACGGGTATACTTACCAAGGAATTATGGGTTATTTAGGACAAATTCCCTCTCCTTATGCAATTAAGTCAATTCATAGATATTATTCTTCAACAAGGAAAGAACATTTTTATACTAATAATTACAATGAATTAGGTTCTGGAAAATATGGTTATGTATATGAAGGTGTTGCGTTTTTTTTAGCGGTATCATAATTTAATTAAAATTTTTTAAGATGTTAAAAGCTACGCTATTTGCGTAGCTTTTTTTGTTTTGGTAATTTGTGAATACGAAATAATAATTTTAATTCTTGATTAAGTTTTAGGATAGTTAAAATTAATAAAAAATGTGTTTTCTAAAAATAAGACAGTCTAAATGTTTTTTTAATTTCTATAGCATGAAAAATGTTGATATCATATTGGATATTTCATATAATTGAGGTGCTTTTTTATTGGTTTAATCTGATGTGTTACAATTACCCAATTAGTGTTTTTACTCTCAATTGGATGTTAACTAACTATTTTTTAAAACCAGTTTATATAAAGATGTAGGTCAAAGATGTATAATTGTCATTCTTGTATGATTTCTGTTAACTGAATATTTGGGTAAAAAAAAGCTGTCTCCTAAGAGACAGCTTTTTATGTGTATAGTTAAAGTCTGTTATTTTGCAATATTTACAGCTCTAGTTTCTCTAATTACCGTGATTTTTACTTGACCTGGATATGTCATTTCGGTTTGTATTTTATGAGAAATATCGAACGATAATTTAGAAGCCATATCATCAGATACTTTTTCGCTTTCTACAATCACACGAAGTTCACGTCCTGCTTGAATAGCGTAAGCACTTTTTACACCACCAAATCCGTAAGCGATTTCTTCAAGGTCTTTTAAACGTTGAATGTAAGAATCCAATACTTGACGTCTAGCGCCTGGTCTAGCACCCGAAATAGCATCACACACCTGAATAATTGGAGAAATCAATGATTTCATTTCTATTTCGTCGTGGTGCGCTCCAATAGCGTTGCATACTTCTTCTTTTTCGCCGTATTTTTCTGCCCATTGCATTCCTAATAAAGCGTGCGGTAAATCACTTTCAGTATCTGGAACTTTACCAATATCGTGTAATAAACCAGCTCTTTTGGCTAGTTTTACATTCAATCCTAATTCGGCAGCCATGATACCACAAAGTTTAGCTACTTCTCTAGAGTGTTGCAGTAAGTTTTGTCCGTAAGAAGAACGGTATTTCATACGACCTACTACTTTAATCAGTTCAGGGTGTAAACCGTGAATTCCTAAGTCGATAACCGTACGTTTTCCTACTTCGATGATTTCTTCTTCAATCTGTTTCGTGGTTTTGGCTACCACTTCTTCAATACGTGCCGGGTGAATACGTCCGTCTGTTACTAATTTATGTAGCGATAAACGAGCGATTTCACGACGAACGGGATCGAAACAAGAAAGGATAATTGCTTCTGGAGTATCGTCAACAATGATTTCTACGCCAGTTGCTGCTTCAATGGCACGAATGTTACGTCCTTCACGACCAATAATTCGTCCTTTTACATCATCCGATTCGATGTTAAATACAGAAACACAGTTTTCTACTGCTTCTTCAGTACCTACACGTTGTATGGTATTGATGATGATTTTCTTAGCTTCTTGTTGTGCTGTAAGTTTGGCTTCTTCAATAGTGTCTTGAATATGCGCCATAGCGTTGGTTTTAGCTTCCGCTTTTAAACTTTCTATCAATTGCTCTTTTGCGTCGTCGGCAGACAGACCAGAAATTACCTCTAGTTGTTCTACTTGACTTTTGTGCATTTTTTCTACTTCGATCGTTTTTTTCTCTAAATTCTCGATTTTTGTAGCGTATTCAGCGGTTTTAGCCTCAAAATCATCGTTTATTTTTTTAGCTTTGGCTAATTCATTTGAGACTTGAGACTCCTTGTCGCGTACTCTTTTTTCAATTTCAGCTACTTTACGGTCACGAGACAAGATCACTTGTTCATGTTCTGCTTTAAGTTCGATAAATTTTTCTTTCGCTTGAAGGATTTTATCTTTTTTAATGTTTTCGGCTTCTTGGTTGGCGTCTTTTAGAATAGAAGTCGCTTCTTTTTTAGCGTTTTTTACCAGATTAGAAACGTTGTTCTTTTCTAGGTACTTTGCTATCCCGAAACCTCCTGCTATACCAGCTATTGCGGCAATAATGATTAGTAAAATGTCCATAGTTTGTTTTAATGTTTATATATAAAAAAACCTACATTAGAAGAAATGTATAAACTCGATTAGACAAGTTTTGGGTTAACTCAATGTTCAAGCTTCCTACTTAAAGGCTTGCTATAGTATTGACGATTTACCCATTTTAAAATGTTAGTGTTGAGTTTATCAAATAAGTACTAATGTAGGTAGTATTTTTAGTGTATGTAAAGAACGTTTTTTTATTTTTCGTTGAGATATTCACTTAAAATTTCATTCATTTTTTCCAATTTTAACAAAGTTTCTTCTTCTACAGTGGCTTTGTCAATTTGTTTTTGCTCGACTTGTGCGGAAAATTGTAAAGCACACATGGCTAATACATCTTGCTTATCACGCACGGCATAACTTTGTTCAAATTGCTTGATCATTGCATCAATTTTTTTCGAAGCACTTCTAAGTCCTTCTTCTTGGCTCGGGTCTACTGTTAATGGGTAAACACGATCAGCAATTGATATTTTAATTTTCAGTTTTTCACTCATTATGCTTTCTAATCAGAAAGTTGGGCAATACAATAATCTATTTCTTTAATTAATGAATTTATTTTGAGTTTTGTATCTCTCTTATATTCGTCACTACCAAGTAATGAATTGGTTATTTTTATCGAGTCGAAATCAGATTTTAATTGGGTTATCTCTTTTTTTTGATTCTGAATAATCGCTTCAGAATATTTCAGTTTCATGTTCAACTCATTGTTTGCTAGTTGTAAACTTTCCATTTTTTTGAAAAGCATTTGAAACTTAACTTCAAGAGAATCAACTATTCCTTTTATTTCGCTCATTGGAATAAAAATTCATTACATAACTTCACAAAGTTAGTTTTTCTATTTTATTATAGCAATATGTTTGTTAAAAAAAATAAAATTTATTCGTTTTTAATTTAAATGTTTCATAATGTTTGTGTTAGCAAGTTGCTTTGTGAGTAATTTTTTATAAAACAAATTCTTTATATTAGCGGAAATGTTTTTTTATGAGATTTATATACGCCTTTATTTTATTTTCAGTTGTTGGATTTGCCCAAAATGAATATCCAAAAGATTATTTTGGCTCTCCCTTAGATATCCCTTTAAACATTGCCGGTTCTTTTGGAGAACTTCGCCCCAGTCATTTTCATTCCGGAATCGATTTTAGAACACAGCAAAAGGAAGGTTTTCCAGTGTATGCTACTGCCGACGGATTCATTTCTAGAATCAATGTCTCTACCTTCGGATACGGGAAATGTTTGTACATTGATCATCCTAACGGATTTACTTCGGTTTACGCTCATCTGCAAAATATGGCTCCAAAAATTCAAAGTAAAGTACTTGAAGTACAATATGCCGAAAAAAGTTATGTAACGGAGTTAAGACCCAAACCAGAAGAGCTTCAAGTCAAAAAAGGGGAATTAATTGGATATACCGGAAATACGGGTGGTTCTAATGGTCCTCATTTGCATTTTGAAATCAGAGATACCAAATCGGAATTTGCAATTAATCCTTTTTTTTTCGGGTATGATGAAAAAGTTAAAGATACCAAAGCACCTGTTATAACAGGCTTAATGGCCTATTCATTTGGAGATTCGTCTCATGTAAATGGTTCGGCTAGACCGGTTGTTATTCCGTTAACGCTTCAATCGGATGGGACTTATTTAGCGGGAAAAATTGTTGCTAGTGGGACTATAGGTTTCGGACTTAATGCTCATGATATTTCTGATTATAATTTTGGTAAAAATGGAATTTTTAAACTCGATGCTTTTTTGAATGGAATGCCTTACTATGGCTACGAATTTGATACTTTTTCGTTCGATGAATCCAAGCATATTAATTGCTTTATCGATTATCCAAGATATAAAGAAACCAAACAGCGTTACCAAAAATTATTTGTTGGATTTATTTATCCGAAAAGTATCATCAAAACAATGAAAAATCAAGGAATTTTAGATATTTCGAACAATCTTACCATGAATTATAAAATTGTGGTGCATGATTTTCATGGCAATCAGAACATCATAAACATTCCTATTAATTACGGAATACTTCCAATCACACAAGCAAAAGTGGTAAAAAAAACGCCCTTTTTTCTTAAATGTTTAAATGAGCATAGTTATGCCAAAGATAATTTTTCGGTATTTATTCCTGAAAATACTTTTTATGAAGATTTTTATCTAAAATTTGACGTTCAAAACAACGAATTGTTTTTAAATGAAGAGGATATTGCTATGAATACTCCATTAACCATTACTTATGATGCTACCAGTATTCCTGAATCGGAAAGAGAAAAATGGTTTATTGCCAATATTGATGACGGAAAAATAGAATACAATGCAACTTTTAAAAAAGAAAATACGTTTTCTATAAAAGTGAAAAAAATGGGTAAATTCTTATTAGCAAAGGATACCATTGCTCCAAAAGTGTATAATCCTAATTTTAAAGAAGGAGCCGAATTGGATGCCAATCAAAAAACAATAAAAATTTCTATTTCAGATGATTTATCCGGTATTAAAGAATATACCGCTTTTCTTAATGAAAAATGGATTTTAATGGAGTATGAAACGAAACTTAAAAGATTAACACATAACTTATCAGATAATATGTTCAGCTTAGGTAGAAATGATTTTAAGATTATTGTAAAAGATAATATGGGAAATTCAACTACTTTTGAATCGTATTTTATTAAAACCAATTAAATTATTTTGAAGACCAAAATCACCCTTTTTTTTAGCTTTGTATCTTTTATCACTTTCTCACAAACAGCTCGTGTTAAAGGTATTATTCTTGATGAAAACAATCAACCAGTTGAAAATGTAAACGTTATTTTTCAAGACAAAAGCACGCAATCGAATGCTAATGGTTTTTATTTGTTAACCATTCCGAGTAATGTAAAATCGAATTTAAAGTTTTCGCATCTATCCTTAAAAGCGGCGGTTATTGCTTTGGAATTGAAACCTAATGAAGATTATGAGTTTAACATTGTCTTAAAAAGCACTGCCGAGCAATTAGGAGAAGTAGTCATTAGTAATAACCGAAACAAAAGAGTAGAAGGGGTAACTACGATTTCACCTAAAGCCGTCCGACTAATTCCTGGTGCCAATGCGGGTGTAGAAAATATTTTGAAAACACTTCCGGGTGTTAATGCCAATAATGAATTGAGTACACAATATGCAGTTCGAGGGGGAAATTATGACGAAAATTTAGTCTATGTCAATGAAATTGAAGTGTATCGTCCTTTTTTAGTTCGTTCTGGTCAACAGGAAGGTTTGAGTTTTACAAATTCTGATTTGGTTCAAAACATCGATTTTTCAGCAGGTGGATTTCAGGCCAAGTATGGTGATAAACTGTCTTCTGTTTTAGATATTTTGTATCGTCGTCCTTCTAAATTTGGCGCTACTTTTGAAGCAAGTTTTCTGGGTGGAAGTATTTCTATGGACAACGTCTCTAAAAACCAAAAATGGTCAGCCATCACTGGAGTTCGTTATCGAGACAATAGTTTGCTAGTCAATAGTCAACAAACTGAAACCAACTTCCGTCCTCGTTTTGCTGATGTTCAATCGTACATCACTTTTACTCCAAACACCAAGTGGCAATTCGGGTTTTTAGGAAATATTTCACAAAATAAATACGATTATCAACCATTGTCCCGACAAACAAATTTTGGAACTATTAATGAGCCAATCGCTTTGTTAGTGAACTATGAAGGACGAGAAAAGGATCGCTATACTACTTTTTTTGGTGCCATGAAATCGATCTATACGCTTAATGAAAATACAAACTTTAAATTCATATTATCGACTTATCATACGATGGAAGAAGAATATTTCGACATTCTAGCCGATTATCGTTTGGGTGAAGTTAATTCTAATCTAGGGGATGAAAATTTTGGTGAAGTAGAGTATTCTCGTGGTGTTGGGTCGCAATTAACTCATGCTCGAAACGATTTAGATGCCTTGATTGTAAATGCTGAAGTAAAAGGAAATCATAAAAAAAACGAGAATCAAATAGATTGGGGATTCAAGTATACACGAGAAAGTATACGAGATAGAATTAGAGAATGGGAGGTTGTTGACTCGGCAGGATTTTCATTAAATGATCCAATTCTTGATGTACCGGTAAACGAACAACCCTATGCTTCTTACACAGGACCATTGGTTCCGTATAGTAATGTAAGGGCTATCAATTATACCGATATTAACCGTTTTTCTGGTTATGCGCAATGGAATCGCCGTTCCAAATGGCGTGAACATGAAATTTTTACCAATATTGGTGTTCGTGGTCATCAATGGCAAGTAAGCGGCGATGGGATTAATGGTAAAAGTCAGATAACAATTAGTCCAAGGGCACAATTTGCGATTAAACCAAGTTGGAAAAGGGATGTTTTATTTCGAATTTCGGGAGGGATGTACCATCAACCACCATTTTATAGAGAGTTACGTGATGCCAAAGGAGTGGTGCAACCGGATGTTAAAGCGCAATCTTCTGTTCATTTTGTAATTGGAGGGGATTATAGTTTTAAAATGTGGAGAAGACCTTTTAAATTGGTTTCAGAAGCTTATTATAAGTCCATGACCGATGTGAATTCCTACACTTTGGATAATGTTCGAATTCGATACCAAGCCAATAACAATGCGGAGGCTTATGCGCAAGGACTCGATTTACGTATCAATGGAGAGTTTGTTCAAGGTACAGAGTCGTGGTTGAGTTTTGGCTATCTTAAAACGGAAGAAAATATTGACGGAAAAGGTTTTATAGCACGTCCAACCGATCAGCGATTGAAGTTTGGTGTTTTGTTTCAAGATTATGTTCCTAATATTCCTGCTTTAAAAATGTACTTGAATTTAGTCTATAACACCGGATTGCCAGGTGGCTCGCCTTCTTATGCGGATCCTTATCAATATCAATTGCGTTTGCGAGATTATCGCCGTGCTGATGTTGGATTTTCCTATGTTTTTACAGATAGAGCTAGGGCAAAAGAAAAAGGAAATTGGTTGACTAATTTTAGAGAATTAGCCCTAGGATTAGAAATTTTTAACCTATTCGATAATCAAAATGCAATAACCAATACTTGGGTTAGAGATGTTTATACAAAATCACAATACGGCGTGCCAAATTATTTAACAACACGCGTTTTTAGTGTAAAACTGAATGTAAAGTTGTAAAATGAAATTGGTATCTTTGATATAAATTCACTATTATGAAAAAATTTGCTTTCCATATTCTTCCTTTATTCGCTTTATTGACAAGTTGTAAAGAAGAACCAAAACCCAAAGTAAAATACAATTCCAATGCCGAAAAAGTGGAGGTTCGAAAAGACACGTCAAAACTTGAAGTAGCTGATTTACCTTTGCAATTTCAACATTCTAATGTATTGGTATATGCCATTGGTGATTTGCGAGTTGGGGATATGAAAAAAAATGGGTACGAAGATAAAAGTAGTTTTACGATTTCTAATTCTATGGAAGAAGAAATTACGGGTTATTTACGTAATGTAAAATTTCAACAAATTGGAACCGATTCGCTTCACGTATTGACAGATAAAATTGTGATGATCGAAAGAATGAGTTACTTGAAATCTAAAAAAATGATTGCTTATGTTTTGGCTGATGCCGATACGAATCAAGATTCAAAAGTTGATTCAGATGATATAAAATCGTTGTATCTTAGTTCAGATATGGGAAAAAATTTTACGAAAATTTCGCCTGATGTACAGGAATTAATCGATTGGAATTTTATTGAAAATGCCAATACAATTTATTTCCGTACCATTGAAGATGCGAATAAAAATGGCGAATTTGATAAAAAAGATAAACTTCATTATTTTTATCTCAACCTTACAAAAGATTGGAAAGCAGTCGAGTTTACGCCTGTTGAATAATTATTGGTATTAAAAATTTAGCTTACCCAAGGTTACGGCGTAAACTGCGTCCTCTTGGAGCATCACTCTCATGAAGTACAATTTCTGTATGTAAAAACTGAGCTGCATCGGCAGAATCTTTTACCTTCACAGCACTACGAACCAACATTTCGGATTCAAAAGGGGTCAATACACTTTTTCGTATTCCGTTTTGTTTCCATTGTGAATAGGGTTGGCATCCTCTAGTGATTTCCCGTGCGAGTGAAAGGGCATCGAGTAAGGCTTGATTGGCTCCTTGACCTTTAAAGGGACTCATAGGATGTGCTGCATCTCCAATAAGTGTGATATTACCTGCTTTTTCTAACAATTCCAATGACAGTAATTCTCTATCGTATACTGGATACCCAGAAATTTGAGTTTCTAAAGTTGCTTTTAAAATCTGTGGAATTGGATCGTGCCATTGGGTTCGGTGACATGCTTCTGCCTTGAGTGCCTTCGGACCTTTATTGCTTAACTGTAAAGCATCTTCTTCTGTCATCGGAAAACTAAGTTGCCACATCACTGATTCTGTATTGTACGGCATGATGTAAATCCGTTCTTTGCCATTGGCAGTTTGAAATACAGTTGCAGCATCTAATAATGGACTTGTGATTCCTTCGAGAGCACTCAACGGACAAATGCCTAAAATAACAATGCAATCTAGGTAGCGTAGGGGACTGGAGTCTTCCCCAATTAGTACCTTTCGAACCATGCTTCGAATACCATCGGCGCCAACAACTAGATCGGCTTTGTGTTTTTTTATTCCTTCGTTTACTTGAAAGTTCAAATCAATTTTATTGTTTTCATTTTCTTTAAAATCAATTAACTGATGTCCCCATTTGACAACATCAGGCCCCCCTAGTTGTTCCAATAATGCCAATCGTAAGGATTGTCTTGCGATATGAACATTGGTTCGTTTTGGAGTTGACTTTACTTCTGAGTCCAACCATTTTCGAATTCCCCATTCGCCCACAACTTTACCTTCGGTGGTGTGAACAAGATGTCTTGTAGAAGTCACACCATCTTTCAAAGCTACAATTCCAAATCCTTCAATAGCTTTACTGGCTTGTTGTAAGGTGAGCCCATAGCCTTGAGATCGCGCTTCAAAGTTACTGTCGCGTTCGTAAAGTGTAAAAGGGATTCCACGGTGTAAACAGGCCACAGCTAAAGCAACACCTCCAATTCCAGCCCCAATTATGGCTACATGTGGGTAGTTTTCTGCGTCTGCAATAGGAGGTTTAGAAGCGGACAATAATCCTGAACCAGAGCAGTTTGGACAGTTGTATAAATGACCTTTGGGAGGAATCGGAATTTTTTCTTTGTCCTGGGATTTTTCAAATTGATCGAGTGCTTTTTGATAACTAAGGCGAACTTTTTTACTGAGCCTTCGACTTTTTTTTCCACGACCCTGACATTCTAGACAAATAGTCCAACTTCCTCCTTCCTTATCTTGCTCTATCATTTTCTCTGTTTTTCCGTCTTGAAAAATTTGGTGTAAAGGCTCTCCAATTGTCATACTGGTGTTTTATGACTGGGTAAATTTAACCAAAAGTCTACAAATAAGAAAAAAGCAATAGAAATTAGGTGTTTCTTTTTCCTAACAAGAGTCAGAGTTTTAACTATTTTGATTGTTTTTGAAATTCTGTAATCCAAATAAGGGACGAATTATTTTCCATCTTCGGATTAAAAATTCATAAATAATCCATGAAATAATGAAGGTGCCGACAGTCATTAGTGAAAATTTACTAGTAAAATTCCAATTCAAATTCATAAGAAAATAGCCAATTATTACCGTAATGGTTTGATGTAAAATGTAAAATGGGTATACAGCTTCATTACAATAAGATAATGTTTTACTGGGCTTGTTAAGGTATTTTGAAGCATAGCCAAATAAAGTAAGAATCCATGACCAAAAAGAGAAAACACTGATTAATGCTTCGATAAAATGTCTAGTATAACCATCTTCAAAAAGAGTGATAATGCTTATAAAAAAGGTAAAACCAAAGAGACCACATTGTAAATAGGTTTTTCTGTAAGTTGTCACCGTTTTCCAGAAAGGTTCTTTTACAGCGATTAGCAAATATCCAATAAAGAATAACATACCGCTATTAATAATGACAAACCAATCGCCTATTAAAGCATGTGTTTCTTCAAAAAAGGGTTCAACAAAAGCTTCAATTAGATACAAGGGTACAATAAACCAATACAACTGCCATCGCGTACTGCAAATTCTGGTTATCCAATTTAAAATTCTAAGGTTGGGATGGTTTCTTAAATAGATAAAAGCAGGAACAAGTGCTATTGAAAAAAGCCATAAATAGGGTAAAAACCATAAATGATGCCAGCTCAAATTTCCTTCTGGATATTCACCGATGAAGGCTTGTGATGGCCAAAAATCGAAATAGGAACCATGTAGTAATCCTTTGGAAATTTTCTCAACATACACTTGTGGAGGTACAATTACCAGCATTCCGAAAATGAGTGGGAGAAGTAGTTTTTTACTTCTCTCGCTTACAAACGCAAAGGCATTTCTTTTGGATAGCGCATAAGAAGTTCCCATTCCAGAAATCACAAAAAGGATTGGTAATCGCCATTGGTTGATAAACAACATGGGAAATTTTATCCACTCATAGGTTATATTGTTCTTGATATGCCAACCCCAATCAGGAGCAACAAAAAACATTCCTACATGATAAAAAATGAGTAATCCAAATACTATTACTCGAAGCCAATCTAAATCGTATCTACGCATCGTTTTTATTTTTTTTGCAAATGTGAAAGCAAAAAATTAAGGTTGCAAATTCTTGTGTTGAGAGGCAAGATTTTGGGACAAAGGACAGGATTTTGGGATAGAAAACATGAAACTGGGATGAAGGACACGTTGCTTAGGGCGATGTAGTGGCCAATTCGAACGAGTGAATGAAGTTTCTTGAAACAGGTACGGTATCGGAACAGTCTTTGAGTTTGACTTTGTAACCTTGCGCATTTCCGGTCACTGCTTCTATATGGTGA
>JAGORP010000132.1 GCA_018062725.1 Flavobacterium sp. | reverse complement strand
TCTAGCCATTGCCGCTTTGTTAATGAGTTGTAAATCGGCACAAACAACAACGAATGTTTCTCCAGAAGTTAGTGTCAGCATTGACTTAAATAACATTAAAGACGACAAAGTAATGGTAACCGTATTTCCAACTCCGTCAACGGAAGATGTCATTACATTCAATATTCCCAAAACAGTACCCGGAACCTACTCTACCGATAATTATGGTCGATTTGTAGAAAATGTAAAAGCATATGATGCCAAAGGAAACGCTATTGCCGTTGCCAAAATGGATGACAACACATGGCGCATTACTGGTGCCAAAAAACTTTCAAAAGTAACCTATTGGGTAAATGATACATATGATACAGAAGTTTCTGGCGGTATGGGCGGTAAAGATGTTTTTTCTCCGGCAGGAACGAATATTGACCCTAACTGTTTTATGATTAATACCCACGGTTTTGTGGGCTATTTTTCTGATAAAAAAGAGGCACCATATACTTTGACTGTAAATCATTCTGATCAGTTATTTGGAGCTACGGCGCTTGTAGATACCGATGCCAGTACTTCGGTAGACACCTTTAAATCGCCACGATATGCCACTTTGGTAGATCATCCTATAATGTATTCAAAGCCAGATTACACTACTTTTAAAGTAGGTGACATGGATATTTTGATTAGTGTTTATTCGCCAACCGGAAAATTTAATGCCAAAAGCATCACACCAGCAATGGAAAAAATGATGAATGCACAAAAGAAATTTTTAGGCCCGATAAACAATACTAAAAAGTATGCTATCCTTGTATATTTATCAGATATGATGAAAGATGATGCAAAAGGATTTGGCGCTTTAGAACACACTACATCTACCACCGTAGTAATGCCAGAAATGATGCCTGAAGATCAAATGGACGAGCAATTGAAAGATATCGTTTCTCACGAATTTTTTCACATCGTAACACCGCTTGGTATTCATGCTAACGAAATTCATTACTTTGATTTCAACGCACCAAAAATGTCGAAACACTTATGGATGTATGAAGGAGTGACCGAATATTTTGCCAATTTATTCCAAATCAACCAAGGATTAATCTCCGAAGAAGATTTTTACGGAAGAATGTCTGACAAGATACGTCAGGCTTCCAGCATGAACGACACTATGCCTTTTACGCAAATGAGTGCTAATGTGTTAACAAATCCATACAAAGACCAATACTTGAATGTCTATCAAAAAGGAGCCTTAATTGGCATGTGTGTCGATATGATTATTCGCGAAAAAAGTAATGGTCAAAGAGGTATTTTAGATTTAATGCAAAAATTAAATAACGAATACGGAATCAATAAACCTTTCAAAGATGAAGAGTTATTTGATAAAATTGTGTCCTTAACCTATCCGGAAGTGGGCGAATTTTTCAAAACCTATGTAGAAGGTGCTACTCCTATTCCGTATGAAAAATTCTTCGGAAAAATGGGTGTTACGCAAGCCGAAACCAAAATTCCTGGAAACGTATTCATTAAAGGACAAACACCTAACATCACTGTAAACCAAGCCACTAAAGAAATCATAGTATTACCAGGCATTGAATTGCCAGAATTTTATGGGTTTTTAGGTATTAAGAACGGAGATGTCATTGCAGCCATAAATGGAAAAAATTACAACCTAGACAATATCTATGACATGATTATGGCCAGTCAAAGTTGGAAAGAAAACGATCCTATTACGGTGTCGTTAAAACGTGATGGTAAAGCATTAGAAGTAAAAGGAACTATTAAATTACCTTACGAACAAGTGGTGGGCTACAAAGCGACCGATGATTCTAAAAAAGCATTAAAAGAAGCATGGTTAAAAGGGTAAATTAATCCAAAAAAAAGTTTAAATCCTCATTTTGATATTCAATTTGAGGATTTTTTTATTACTTTGCGGCAAAATTAAAAAACTATGTACAAAGTTATTGTTGCTTTAGTAGCTATGGCCTTTTTAGGCGCATGTTCCGATAATAAATTAGCCGAAAATGAAGTATTGATCACCGGAAATATTAAAGGTTTAAAAAAAGGAAAACTATATATTCAACGAGTAGAAGACACGACTCTGGTGGCTTTAGACACTATTGTTTTAAACGGAACTTCAACATTTGAAAGCAAAATAAAATTAGATTCACCTGAAATGCTATACTTATTTGTAGATCGCGGCGTAAGTAATTCTATCGACAACAACTTACTCTTTTTTGCCGAGCCGGGAAAACTAACTATAGACACTAATTTAGATACTTTTTTGGCAAGTACTAAAATAACAGGATCAAAAAACCAAGAGTTATACGAGCAATATAAAGATATTATCTCCAAATTTAACGACCAACAATTAGAGTTATTACAAGCACAAATTATAGGAGAAAAAGGGGCTAAAAACTATTCGGCTGAAGAAAACAGCAAAAAGCAAGACGAATTATTAAAACGTCGTTATTTATATGCTGCCAACTTTGCTTTAACAAACGCCGATCACGAAGTTGCTCCATATATTGCACTCACCGACATCTATGATATGCAACCCCATTTTTTGGAATCAATTCACAAAAAAATGAGTCCTAAAGTAGCACAATCGAAATACGGCAAAAAATTTACTACCTATTTACAAGAGCAGAAAAAGAGTAAATAATCTCAGTAAAATCCTATCTATTTTAATTAGCAGTTAGCCAATTATAAAAAACTTATAGCTATATTTGTTATATATATAAGCCATTATGATTAGTTTAACGCCATACCAATTTACATTAGGGGAACACCGTAACCAAAAAGTCCTTTTTATTAAATTTGACAAAAACCCTCGTCATCTTTCGGAAGTTAAAAAATTAGTTGGAGCTTCTTGGAGTCAAACCCATAAATCTTGGTATGTTCCAGATGTTATAGAATATCGAAAACTTTTTGGAATTTCGATAGATTTCGAAATTGGAAAATTAGTTTTACAAAAAATTTCAGCCAACAATCAAGTCCAATTACAGCGATTGGTTAATCAGCTAAAATTAAAAGGATACAGTCAAAACACGATCCGTTGCTATTCCCAAGAATTTGCCCAATTTTTATATTTTTTGAATGAAAAAGATGCCCAAATTTGTTCAGAAGTCGAAGTAAAATCATTCTTATTGCATTGCATAAACAATTTAAAACTCAAAGAAAACACATTACACAGCCGTATTAGTGGAATAAAGTTTTACTTCGAACAAGTTTTATTTGCCTCAAAAATATTTTTAGAAATTCCACGTCCAAAAAAACAATTAAAACTTCCCAAAGCCCTAAACACGAGTGAAGTAAAATTGATTTTTGAAGTCACCAAAAATTTAAAACACAATACCATTCTCAAACTTTGTTATGGAATGGGTTTACGTCTATCCGAGATCACCAATTTAAAGATAAGTGATATTGACAGTAAAACCATGCAAGTCCATATACAGTGCGGGAAAGGCAAGAAAGACCGTTATGTCAACCTTCCTGAAAGCATATTAGAACAATTGCGTGATTACTACAGAGAATACAAGCCCAAAGAATACTTATTTGAAGGACAATATGGAGGACAATATTCTACTAGAACGATTCAAAAAACATTTAAAATTTCACTTCGTGAAGCAAAAATTATAAAAAAGGTAGGTATTCATAGTTTGCGTCACAGTTTTGCCACTCATTTATTAGAAAACGGTACCGATATTCGGTTTATTCAAGAACTTTTGGGTCATAATGATATCAAAACAACCTTTATTTATACAAATGTTACCGACAAATCATTGCGAAAAATCAGTAGTCCTTTAGATTTTTTATAATAAAACGCTATATTTGAAAAAAATAACTCAATACCAAAACAATATAATTAACGAAGTACGTTTTTTTAAATTGTTAAAATCCAAACAACTAATAATCAAATATTTAAAAAATACGGTTCGGATATATTAGAGTTAGCGGAAAGCGTCTGACGAAAATTGCGCAGATATTGATTTCGTTGAAT
>JAGORP010000046.1 GCA_018062725.1 Flavobacterium sp. | reverse complement strand
CTGAACAGGATAATAATTTCCGTACAATTTGATTTCTTTTTCACCATCTAAAAGTTTTCGTCCTCTGGTCCCTTCGGCTTGATAACCCACCATGACTACCGTATTTTTAGAATCGATAATATAGCGTTCTAAATAACTCAAGACACGACCGCCGGTAACCATTCCACTAGCTGCAATTACTACTTTTGGTCGGTCGTCATAGATGGTTTCCATGGTTTCTTCATAATCGGTAATTAACTGAAACATATCACACATGGCTTCACATTCATCTAGGTCAAGCTTATGCCAAGTACGGTTTTCGGTAAACAAATCGATTACTTTAATTCCCATTGGTGTATCAATTATATAAGGCATTTCCGGAATTCGTCCCGCTATTTTTAATTTCCAAATCAAATACATAATCGCTTGTGCTCTTTCCACAGCAAAACTTGGAATGATTACATTGCCGCCACGAGCAAAAGTTTCATTTATAAATGTTTCCAGATCTTCCATAGGATCACTTTCGGGATGCAAACGATCTCCGTAGGTACTTTCTAGAAAAACATAATCGGCGACTTGTGGTTTTATGGGTTCGTATAACAAATCATCATTATCCCTACCAATATCTCCCGAAAAAACCAACGTTTTACCTTCTAATTTGAGCTCAATAGAACAAGCGCCTAGAATATGACCGGCATAGAAAAAACGAGCAGAAATTTCGGCGTCTAAATCAAATGATTTATCCAAAGGAATGACTCTAAAAAAAGGGGTTACTTTTTCGGCATCTTCAACGGTATATAAAGGCTCGGCTGGATTGTGTTTAGAATAATGCTCGCGATTGGCTTTTTCGGCTTCTTCTTCTTGAATTTTAGCAGAATCTAATAAAATTAACCTTGAAATCGATTTTGTAGGGCTGGTACAATAGATTTTCCCCTCAAAACCTTGTTTTACGAGTCTTGCCAACCAACCACAATGATCCAAATGTCCGTGCGTCAGCAACACATAATCAATAGAGGAAGGCAAAACCGAAAGCGGCTCCCAATTGAGTTGACGGGTTTCTTTATTTCCTTGAAACAAGCCACAATCTACTAAAAACCGAATTCCGTTAGATTCTATTAATGTTTTAGAACCCGTTACGGTTCCTGCTGCGCCTAAAAACTGAATTTTCATTGCTTTCTCTTTTAATTACACAATTCTGAAACTTCTATTTGAATATTTTTACTACGTTCTTCACTTATTCCAATAAAGAACAAGCTTTCGTTATTTCCTTTCAACTGTTTTACCAATATAATATCTTGCTCCAAAAGTCTTTGTTTTTCTTCCCTGCTTAGCGTCGTTAAGCAAGTTATGGGATACAAATGCCTCTTATCGATTTTATTTCGCAAACTATTGCCGATGGGAAGATCCCAACTTAATAATTCTATCCCCGAACAAGTCGCAAATTGAACCGCATCATCAGAAAATCGATTATTGGTAACTATTAAACAAGCATTTAGCTGATCGTTTTTATCAAAAATAACATGTTTTACCTCTTTCAAATCATTAAAGCGAGACAAAATATACATAGGAATTTTAACATCCGAAATAATATCGCGATTGGAATGGAATTTACATTCAACCATTTTGATTTCGCTCTCTTTTTGAATCACCAAATCAACTTCATGTGACACACATTTTCCGTTTAGATTGAGATTAATTTTAGTACGATATCCTTCGTCTCTACACAAAAAAGAAATGTATTTTTCAAAATAAAATCCGGCTGGACCTAATAATTCTAAAGCTGCTCTTAAATTGTAACGCGCTGCTTTGGCATGGGATTCCTGTTTTAGTAATTCGAAAGCTAATGTATAAATTTCCTTAGTTGAAATCCCTTCATACAGTTGACTTTCAATTTCGCCGAGTACTTGTGCTACTTGAAATTCATTGGCTCCCGATTTTAAAAGCGAACGCCGTAATTTGGCTTCTTCAAAATTAACAACATCTCCTGAATACTTTACCACTTTCATCTTACCGAGTTACTTTTCATAAAGATACGGAATATTTATGAAGTTTTCTTTTGATAATAGAAGGCCGGAAGAAACAATAATAAAAAAATGGGTTGAATTAAGAATCGGCGAACATAGAAGAGAAGTATTTGATGGCTTTCATCACAATAATTTAAAATCGAAAACATCAGAAAAAGCAGCATCATTAAAAACAGGCACAACAACAGCACTGAAAATTTCACCATCGAAACATCTTTAAAAATCACATAAATAATTGCTAAAGAAACAATTCCATTTAATACATATCGAAAAATCAGATTTAAAAAAAAGAGGGTCGAATTAAATTTTGGGTAAGGCAATTGTGAAAATTCCGATTTAAAATAAACGATAAAAGGATCGTAAAACAAAACAGATTCAAAAGCTCTTATAGCCACTAAAAGCAGTACTAGCAAGACTACCAAAATCCTTTTTCTTATCTTATGATCTAGCATATTCCGAAAATTTATTCACCCAAATCAACCATAATATAAATACGATTCCGTAAATAACCAACGGGAATAAAACGCCATGTAAAAGATGTTCATACGTCGGAAAATGATATACCAAAACGATTAAGAAAACTATTCGGAAAATGTTTAAAACATAAATAAGCAAACTTCCTCCTAGAATATAAATTAATGTTGGCTTCAACTTGCCAGAAAAGGCAACCACAAAGGCAATAAAAAGTATGATGACACTTATTGCATTACAGCCTTCAATAATTCGGGCCAAATACTTTCCTTGATAAATAATTTGGTATTGTAAATGATCGGTTTGGACAGAAACATTCATCCCAAAAATATTCGCCACTGTATGAGTCAAAAAGGCAACATTAGCAGTAATTCCATCAACAACAACATCTCCAAAAGAAGCAAGGTAAACCTGATACAAGACAGTTAGTCCTAGATAAATCAAAAAAAATTTACCTAAAAAAAGAAGAAAGGGTTTGTATTGTTGAAAATATGTCTTCAAAATCAATTTTTAACAAATTTATATAAAAATTGAAACCCCTGTTCGCTACTTTTGCATAAAAATAAAATAAAATGACTTTCGAAGATTTAAAACCAAAAGTTTCAGAAATTGTAACTTCAACTCAAAACAGAGATGAGAAATTACTCGCTATTTGTCAATTATTACAAGACAATATTAGCTATTATAATTGGGTAGGTTTTTATTTTGCCAATCACGAAACCAAAACATTACATTTAGGACCTTATGTAGGTGCAGAAACCGATCATACCGTGATTCCGTTTGGAAAAGGAATTTGCGGACAAGTTGCTGAAAGCAATGCTAATTTTGTTGTTCCCGATGTTTCGGCGCAAGACAATTACATCGCATGTAGCTTTACGGTAAAATCTGAAATTGTTGTACCATTATTTGTTAATGGAGTGAATATAGGTCAAATTGACATCGACAGTCATGTCATTGATCCTTTTACAGAAGCCGATGAACGATTTTTAGAATTCGTAAATCAAGAAGTGGCAACATTGTTCTAAAAAACAAGCTAACACTATACCAATCCGTTACAATCTTATTTTGTAACGGATTTTTTGTTTTCATTTACGTCACTTCTCATATATTTTAATTACTTTTGTTTAACTTTATTTGATTTTAATTAAACAAAATAATGTCTGGAACACAAAAATCCGAATTAGACGACATCGCAATTGATCGAATTATCGAAATGGCGTGGGAAGACCGTACACCATTTGAGGCCATCACATTTCAGTTTGGTTTAGCAGAAGCAGATGTAAAAGTGTTAATGAAAAAGGAACTAAAGTTTTCCAGTTACAAGCTTTGGCGAAAACGGGTGGAAAATTGTAAGACCAAGCATATTGCCAAACGAGCAGCAGAAATCAACCGATTTAAGTGCAAGTTACAACGCACAATTACCAACAATAAAATATCCAAACGCCGATGAAAACATATGTATTTGCAGGGGCTTCAAGTCTAATTGCGCAAGAAACCGCAAAATTATTACAAGCTAAAGGTCATAAAGTAATTGGTGTAAGTACCAAACCTAAATCCTATAATTACGATGAATTCTATCAAATTGAGAGTTATGTCTTTGGCAATTTTCCAACCATTGAAGAAGACCTACATGGTTTGGTCTATTTTCCTGGCAATATAAATTTAAAACCATTTCATCGTTTAAAACCAGAAGAATTTACGACTGATTTTACTTTAAATTCATTAGGCGCTGTTGCTTTTACACAAAGCTATCTAAACAATTTGAAAAGTGCCGAAAGCGCTTCCGTCGTTTTTATAAGTACAGTCGCTGTGGGTGTTGGATTGCCTTTTCACAGTTCTATATCCATGGCAAAAGGTGCAATCGAAGGATTAACCAAAGCATTGGCTGCAGAATATGCTCCATCTATTCGGGTTAATTGTGTAGCACCATCATTAGTGAATACTCCCTTAGGCGAAAAGTTTTTAAGTACTCCCGAAAAAGTAGAATTGATGCAAAAAAGAAATCCCATGAATAAGGTAGGTGCAGCAATGGATATAGCTAATGCCATTTCGTTTTTACTGAATGAAGAATCGAATTGGATTACCGGACAAATATTAGCCGTTGATGGTGGAATGAGTACATTGAAAAATGGGTAAATACCCTTAAAAAGACGCCCTAAATTAAAACAAACTATTCCAACCTTAGAATTATCAAAAAATATAATGAAAAAAAACATTCCCGATAACGTAGTTTTTTCAGAAGAAAGTGGTTACAACGCCAACATTTTACCTTATGGTTCCAATGTTGGCGCTCCTGCTATTAAAATTGATGATGTGATGGCTTGGAAAAGCAGAAACATTCATAGTGTAAACAAAGAATTTGAACATAAATTCAACGAGCTCAAATTACAATATGAAAAACTAATGCAAGAATACGAATGGAACGAAACGGTTTATAATGCAAAATTCTCTTTCGAACCCGTAATTGGCGAAATATACCATTTATACCAAGCCGATGATTTTTCGTATTTCCTTTCTTTAATTGCCCCTCAAGAATGGAACAAAATTCATATTGGAACTTTTCTATTAGATAGCGATAAAAAATGGATTAAAATTAATTCCTAAATCCTGTTGTGACTAAAAAAGCTGTAAATATTGTTTGGTTCAAACGCGACCTACGTTTCATTGATAACGAAGCACTATTTCACGCCCAGCAATCCAGTTTGCCCTTATTATTGATATATATTTTTGAACCTTCTGTGATGCACTATGACGATGCAGATGAACGTCATTGGCGGTTCATTTACCAATCAATTCAAGAATTACAAAACAAACTACATCCATTCCACCATACCCTTTATTTTTTTCACAATGAAGCCGAATTCGTATTTTCTGAAATCATAAAAAAATTTGACGTACATACCCTTTTTTCGCATCAAGAAATTGGCAATAAAATCACGTTTGATCGGGATATTGCGATGCAAGAATTATTTCAAAAAAACAACATTATTTGGAAGGAGTTTCAACTCCACGGTGTCATCAGGAAATTAAAATCAAGACAATACTGGGACCAACGTTGGGAAGCTGTCATGCAAGCTGAAATTAAAAATTTAAAGATTGAAAATTTAAAGATTGAAAGATTAGAAGATTTTTTTTACAGAGAAATAAAAGGTGAAGAATTACCGTCAGCAATAACTATTCCAAATAAAAATTTCCAACAAGGAGGCGAAACTTTGGCTTGGCGCTATTTAGACAGTTTTGTAAAAAAACGGTACGTCAATTATAACAAACACATTTCAAAACCATCCTTAAGCAGGAAAGGCTGTAGCCGATTATCGCCTTATTTGGCGTATGGAAACATCAGTATGCGCATGGTGTATCAATATACCAATCAGCACTATGAAACGTCGAAAAATAAACGAGCCCTTTTAAATTTTATATCCCGATTGCATTGGCATTGCCATTTTATGCAAAAGTTTGAAGACGAATGTGAAATGGAATTTCAGAATGCCAACAGGGCTTATGATAGTTTAATCAAACCCAAAAACGAAACCTACATAAAAGCCTGGCAAGAAGGAAAAACAGGGGTTCCAATTGTAGATGCTTGCATGCGATGTGTGGTCGCCACAGGCTATATAAATTTCAGAATGCGTGCGATGGTGGTTTCCTTTTTCACCTTTAACTTATGGCAAGATTGGCGCGAATTGCATTTTTTAGCCCGTCAATTTTTAGATTACGAACCTGGAATTCATTATCCACAAATTCAAATGCAATCGGGAACTACCGGTATTAACACCATTCGCATTTACAATCCGATAAAAAACTCTGAAGAACACGATCCGGAAGGGATTTTCATCAAACAATGGCTACCCGAATTAGCTGAAATTCCCATTCATTTATTGCACGAACCCTGGAAAATGAACGAAATGGAACAACAATTTTACAATTGCAAAATAGGGAAAGATTACCCAGCACCAATTGTAAACATTGAAGCAACTAGAAAATATGCCAGGGATATTGTATGGAGTTTCAGAAAAAAAGACGAAGTACAACAAGAAGGCAAACGAATTTTGCAAAAGCATGTAAGTAACCCTAATAAGCCCAAAAATGAGAGGAGTCAAAAAAGAAAACCTACCTCATAAAATTTGTTTGGTATGTCAAAAACCCTTCGCTTGGCGCAAAAAATGGTCAACCGTTTGGCAGGAAGTAAAATATTGTAGTGATAAATGTAGAAGCAACAAATAAAATGGCAAAAACGGTACGACTACTTCTCGGCGATCAATTAAACTGCAATCATTCTTGGTTTGAAACTACAGATGATTCGGTTACGTATGTCTTAATGGAAATTCGTTCCGAAACAGATTATGCCATCCATCACATTCAAAAAATAGTGGGTTTCTTTGCCGCGATGCGCAATTTCGCTTCCGAATTACAGCAGAAAAAACATCGTGTTGTTTATTATGAACTAAACAACCCAACCAACTTACAAGCGTTTGACAAAAACTTAAATCAACTTATAGAAACAGAAAATTTTACACATTTCGAATATCAATTACCCGATGAATACCGTTTGGATGAATTGTTAAAAAACTTTTGTCAATCACTTTCTATTTCTTATTCTGTTGTCGATTCGGAACATTTCATGAGTACTCGTTCCGAATTGAGCGATTTTTTCGAAGGTAAAAAAACATTTTTGATGGAAAGTTTCTATCATATGATGCGAAAAAAACACAGCATTTTAATGCAAGGCGATAAACCGCTGACCGGAAAATGGAATTATGACCAAGAAAATCGTAAAAAATTACCGATAGCCCATAAACCTACTTCTCCATTCCTTTTTAATACTGATGTTTCGAAAATTGTTTCAGAAATTCAAAAAACAGACATTAAAACTATTGGAAATATGGATCCAAAACATTTTGTCTGGCCCACCACAAGAAAACAATCTCTAGAATTGTTAGATTTTTTTGTTACAGAATGCTTGGCGCTTTTCGGAAGTTATCAAGATGCGATGACACCTAACGAATGGTCATTATATCATTCGAGACTTTCCTTTTCGATGAATGTAAAATTGATTTCACCATTAGAAGTTATACATCGAGCCATCTCCGAATGGGAAAAGCGTCCTGAAGAAATTGCGTACCATCAACTAGAAGGTTTTGTTCGTCAAATTATTGGCTGGCGCGAATACATGAGGGGTATTTATTGGAACAAAATGCCCGATTATGCCACTTTGAATTTTTTCAACCATGAAAATAAATTACCGAATTGGTTTTGGACCGGAAAAACAAAAATGAATTGCCTTAAAGATGCCATCAATCAATCCTTAACTTTTGCTTACGCGCATCATATTCAACGCTTAATGGTCACTGGAAATTTTGCACTTTTGGCCGGAGTCCATCCAGATGAAGTTGATGCTTGGTATTTAGGTATTTATATTGACGCAATCGAATGGGTTGAAATCACAAATACACGAGGTATGAGTCAATTTGCAGATGGCGGAATTGTGGGCACAAAACCGTATGTGAGTTCGGCTGCGTATATCGATAAAATGAGTCGTTATTGTGGTAGTTGCTTCTATAAAAAAGTACAAAAAACAGGAGAAAAAGCCTGTCCGTTCAATAGTTTATATTGGAATTTTTACGATAAAAACGAAGACAAACTAGGGAAAAACCCTCGCATTGGAATGATGTACAATGTGTGGCACAAAATGAAACCCGATGACAAAGCCGCCTTATTGAAACAAGCCGATTATTATCTAAAAAACATTAACACGTTATGATAAAGACAGCATTAGTTTGGTTTAAAACCGACTTAAGAGTAGACGATAACGAAACTTTAGTCAAAGCCATTTCACAAAGTCAAGAGATAATTCCGGTCTATTGTTTTGACGATTCGCATTTTGAAACCACTGCGTTCGGATTTCAAAAAACCGGACCTTTCAGAGCCCAGTTTTTATTGGAATCTTTAGAGAATTTAGATAGAAATTTAAAACGTTTGGGTTCTGGGTTATTATTGATTAAAGGTAAACCGGAAGTTGAAATTCCGAAAATCGTACAAGACTATAAAGTCCAAAAAGTTTTTGCCAAACGCGAAGTGGCTTACGAAGAAAAACAAACTGAAAAATTAGTACAAGAAGCTTTATTCAAGTTGCGATGCGAATTAGAAACATGTAGCACGAGTACATTATATCATGCCGAAGATTTACCTTTTTCGATAAAAGACATTCCAGATGTATTTACCAATTTCAGAAAAAAAACGGAACAAGATGCCGTCGTTAGAAATCCATTCCAGAAACCAATTCGAATCAATTCACCCAAACTTCCTCTTATAGAATGGCCTACATTAAAAGAATTAAGGCTAAAAAAAATCACAATAGATACTCGTGCAGCCCTACAATTTAAAGGAGGTGAAACCGAAGCAATAAAACGTTTGAATCATTATTTTTATGACACCAAATGTTTGTCCAACTACAAAGAAACGCGAAACGAAATGGTGGGTCCCGATTATTCTTCCAAATTTTCAGCTTGGTTGGCCATGGGTTGTATTTCGCCACGTCTCATTTTTTCAGAAGTTAAAAAATACGAAAAAGAATTTGGCGCGAATGATTCGACTTATTGGTTGATTTTCGAATTACTTTGTAGGGATTTTTTCCGATTTATGTTCAAAAAACACCAAACAAAATTTTTCTTGTATGCAGGAATTAAAAACGAAAAAGTCAATTCACAATCTTTATCCGAAAAATTATTATCCCAATGGATAAATGGCAAAACACCCTCTGATTTTATCAATGCGAACATGATTGAATTGAAACGAACTGGTTTTATGAGTAACAGAGGCCGCCAAAATGTTGCTAGTTATTTTTGCAATGAACTCAATATGGATTGGCGTCTGGGTGCAGCGTATTTCGAACAACAATTGATTGATTATGATGTTTGTAGCAATTGGGGGAATTGGGCTTATTTAGCCGGTGTTGGCAATGATCCGAGAGGTCATCGCTATTTTAATATTGAAAAACAAGCCCAAGAATACGACAAATACAAGTTATTTAGAATTTTATGGTTGACTAACAAAAACACACAAAAATGAAAATTCTATTAACAGGTGCCAATGGTTATGTAGGCAGAAGATTACTTCCCGAATTATTGGAACAAGGACACGAAGTAGTGTGTTGTGTACGCGACAAAAACCGATTAGGCTTAGACGCCCTTACGATGTCTCGAATTTCAGTTTGGGAAGTCGATTTTCTTGAAGAAATAAACTTTACCAATTGTCCGAAAAAAATTGACATTGCATATTTTTTAATCCATTCTATGGCAAGTTCAACCGATTCTTTCGATATAATGGAAGCAACCGCAGCTCGAAACTTCAACACCTATGCAAGTCACATGCAGGTCAAACAAGTCATTTACTTGAGTGGTATTGTAAACGACCCTAAACTTTCAAAGCACATGCTTTCTAGAAACAATGTTGAAAAAATACTACAGAATGGCAAATCAAACCTTACTGTTTTAAAAGCGGGAATTATTGTGGGTTCTGGCAGTTCTTCTTTCGAAATCATCAGAGATTTATGCGAAAAACTTCCTATTATGGTCACGCCAAAATGGGTATTAACCAAAACACAACCCATTGCTATACGAGATGTCATTCAATATTTAATTGGTGTTCAAAACAAACCCGAATGTTTTAACGAATCATTCGACATTGGTGGTCCTAATATAATTACTTACAAACAAATGATGCAATTGTATGCCAAAACAAGAGGGATCTCATTAGCCATTTGGACACTGCCAGTGATGACGCCTAAACTTTCCTCTTACTGGTTATATTTTGTCACTTCTACTTCTTATAAATTAGCCATGAATTTGGTAGACAGTATGAAGGTTGAAGTCATTTGCAACGACAATCGATTGCAAAAAATGCTACAAATCAAGCCCATTTCCTATGTCGATGCCATCAAATTAGCCTTTGAAAAAATTGAGCAAAACTTGGTCATCTCCAGTTGGAAAGACAGTTTGTCCAGTAGTCGATTCAAAAAGAACCTTTCCCATTATATTCAAGTTCCTAATTTTGGATGTTTGAAAGACCATAAAAAAATTCAAATTGAAAATGTCCCGCAAGTTCTCGAAAACATTTGGTCGATTGGAGGAGATAAGGGCTGGTATTATGGCAGTTGGATGTGGCAATTACGAGGATTTATAGACAAAATATTTGGAGGCGTGGGTTTACGACGTGGCCGAACCCATCCTTCACATTTAGACAATGGAGATGCTCTTGATTTTTGGCGGGTTTTATTAGCCGATAAAGAAGAAAAACGACTCCTCCTTTTTGCTGAAATGCAACTACCCGGAGAAGCCTGGTTGGAATTTAAAATAGACGAAAACAATACCCTTCATCAAATTGCTACTTTCAGACCCGTTGGAATTTTGGGGCGGTTGTATTGGTACAGTATGGTTCCTTTTCATTATTTCATATTCTCAGGAATGATTAAAAATATCGCTAATCGCAAATAAAATATTGTATTTTAGAAAATAAAATGTATTTTTGCACCCGTATTGGGGAAACACTTCAATCTACATAATAATGATTTAAATAATATTAGCATGTATTTAACTAAAGAAACAAAAGCTGAAATCTTCGCTCAACACGGAGGAAAAGCTGAAAACACTGGTTCTGCTGAAGGGCAAATCGCTTTATTCACTTTCAGAATCAACCACTTAACTGAGCACTTGAAAAAAAATCGTCATGATTACAACACAGAGCGTTCGTTAGTGAAATTAGTAGGTAAAAGAAGAAGTCTTCTTGACTACTTAAAGAAAACGGAAATCAATAGATACCGTGAAATCATCAAAGTATTGGGTATTAGAAAATAATCAATATGAAAAGAGGTGCCTACGCGCCTCTTTTTATTTTATATTACATTGCAGAAAAAGTTTAGTTTTTCATTGGGTTTACACAACAACTACACACAACAACTACAACACAACTAAACCCGTTGTATAACTGAAAAAGGAAAATTTATGATTCCACAATTATTTGTAGAAAAAATCGATTTAGGTGATGGCAGAAGCATCACAATCGAGACAGGACGTTTGGCCAAACAAGCCGATGGTTCTGTAGTAGTAAGAATGGGCGACACGATGTTACTTGCCACGGCAGTATCGGCTCGCACCTCAAACCCTGGAGTAGATTTTTTACCCTTAACGGTAGATTATCGCGAAAAATTCGCAGCTGCAGGTCGTTTCCCAGGAGGTTTCTTCAAAAGAGAAGCACGTCCTAGTGATAGCGAAGTATTAACTATGAGATTAGTAGACCGCGTATTGCGTCCGCTTTTCCCAGACGATTACCACGCAGAAACACAAGTGATGATTCAGTTAATGTCTCATGACGAAGAAGTGATGCCGGATGCATTAGCTGGTTTAGCAGCTTCGGCAGCTTTAGCTGTTTCTGATATTCCATTTTACAACTTAATTTCTGAAGTACGTGTAGCACGAATCGATGGAAAATTTGTAATCAATCCAAGTAGAGAAGACTTAGCAAAATCGGACATCGACATGATGATTGGTGCTTCTATGGATTCTGTTGCGATGGTGGAAGGAGAAATGAAAGAAATTTCGGAAGCAGAAATGGTAGAAGCTATCAAATTTGCCCACGAAGCCATTAAAGTTCAAATCCAAGCACAATTGCGTTTACAAGCCGCTTTTGGTAAAAAAGAAATTCGTACTTACGAAGGTGAGAAAGAAAACGAAGAAATTTACAAAAAAGTAAAAGCAGCTGCTTACGATAAAATTTATGCAATTGCAAAAGTAGGATCAGCTAAACACGAAAGAAGTGCTGCCTTTGCAGAAGTAAAAGAAGAAGTAAAAGCGTTATTCACAGAAGAAGAATTAGCTGCTGATGGTGATTTAGTATCTAAATATTTCTACAAAACCAACAAAGAAGCCGTTCGTAACGTAGTGTTAGAATTAGGCGTTCGCTTGGATGGTAGAAAAACAACAGATATTCGCCCAATTTGGTGCGAAACAGATTACTTACCAAGAGTTCACGGTTCCTCTTTATTTACACGTGGAGAAACGCAAGCTTTAGCTACGGTAACTTTAGGAACTTCAAGAGAAGCCAATCAAATCGATTCTCCATCGGAACAAGGTGAAGAGAAATTCTATTTACATTATAATTTCCCTCCTTTCTCAACTGGTGAAGCAAAACCTTTAAGAGGAACTTCAAGAAGAGAAGTAGGGCACGGAAATTTAGCACAACGTGCTTTGAAAAACATGATTCCTGCCGATTGTCCTTACACAATTCGTATCGTTTCGGAAGTATTAGAATCGAACGGTTCTTCTTCTATGGCAACAGTTTGCGCTGGAACAATGGCTTTAATGGATGCTGGAGTTCAAATGACAAAACCAGTTTCTGGAATTGCCATGGGATTGATTACGGATGGTGAAAAATTCGCTGTCTTGTCTGATATTTTAGGTGACGAAGATCATTTAGGAGATATGGACTTTAAAGTAACGGGTACAGCAGACGGAATTACCGCTTGTCAAATGGATATTAAAATTGACGGTTTACGTTATGATATCATGGAGCAAGCTTTAGAACAAGCACGCGAAGGACGTTTACATATTTTAGGTAAAATTACCGAAACGATTGCTACACCAAGAGCAGATGTTAAAAAATATGCTCCGAAAATTATCACCAGAACTATCCCTGGAAGTTTTATTGGTGCCTTAATCGGACCTGGTGGAAAAGTAATTCAAGAATTACAAAAAGCGACTGGAACAACTATCGTAATCAACGAAGTAGACGAACAAGGTGTGGTTGAAATCTTAGGAACAGATCCAGACGGAATTGCAGCAGTATTAGCTAAAATTGACTCGATCATCTTCAAACCAGTAATGGGAGAAGCATACGAAGTAAAAGTAATTAAGATGCTTGATTTCGGAGCCGTAGTAGAATATACCGCAGCACCAGGAAATGAAGTATTGCTTCACGTATCGGAACTAGCTTGGGAACGTACTGAAAATGTTGCCGATGTGGTAAACATGGGAGATGTTTTCCAAGTAAAATATTTAGGTATCGATCCTAAAACCAGAAAAGAAAAAGTGTCAAGAAAAGCACTTTTACCAAGACCTCCACGTGAGGAGAAAAAAGAAAATCCTCAAGGTTAATTTATAATTAATTAATTCAAATAGGTTGAATCCCAAGCAGCAATGTTTGGGATTTTTTTGTTACTGTCAGAATTTTTGTACATTTACGATTATTATTCAATTTTTTACAAATGAAATTTAGTTCTATTTACAAACATACCTTTGTTTTTGTGCTTGCATTGCTCTTGTTTACAACACAATTTCACGCACAATCGGCAAGCTCCAATGAATTAGTTAAAATAGACCAAACCATCGGCTATCAAAACCTACCTTATATAAACGGTAAATTACATTTAAATTACGACAACACAATCAACAAGAACAATCATCGCTATTTTGATGAAAATGAATTTACATCTGGAGATATCACTTATAATGGTCAGAATTATTTCGGGCTTAAGTTAAAATACGACTTAAAAGAAGATGTTTTAGTTTGTCTTCCCGATCAGGAAAATAATTATATAAAAATCAACTTAATTTCTGATTACATAACTGAGTTTTCTCTCGGAAACAAAAAATTTAAAAACCTAACAAATGAGTTGAAAGCAAAATTTAAAAAAGGTTTTTATGAAAAAAAAATCGAAACAAAACAAGCGACATTATACATCAAACATAGCAAAAGCGCACTCGAAATCGTAAAAAACAACAATACGCAAAAAGAATATTTTCTAAAGAAAGAACACCTTATTTTCGCAAAAAACAACTATTTTCCTGTTGATTCGGAAAGAGATTTAATCGAAATATTTCCAGAAATGAAAGCAGAAATAAAAAGCTACTATGAAAAAAACGAAAAATTGGAAAAAGACAATCAAACTGAGTTTATCATAGCATTTTTAAAATTACTTAAATAATATTACAAAGAAATGAACTCTAAAATCTTCTTACTTTTATTTGTTTTTGCAACTCAGTTTTTGTTCTCACAAGAAACCAACCCAACCATTACGCTAGAATTTTCAAATCAAAGTACCAAAACAGTCTTGGATAAAATTGAAACATTATCTAAATATCGGTTTTACTATGATGAAAAATGGCTGCCAAAAAACTTAATTTCAGGGAATTACGAAGGAAAAAGCATCGAATACATCTTAAATAAAATAGCAGAAAATACCGAATTAAATTTCTTTTTTGACCAAGAAAAAATCATCTTGACCAAAAACAAAATGATTTATAAATCATTACCTAAAAATTATTTTACAAAATCAGGCGACGAAAACACGGCTTCTAACAAGCCCATTTTAAATGATATTGACGCTTTAAAATCAGGTAACTTAACTTTCATCGGTAAAGAAACCTTAAACAATACAGAAGACACCTACACGCTGACAGGTAATTTAAAAAACTTAAAAAATGGACTCCCATTAAATGACGTGATCGTCTCCAACAAAAGCAACAAGAAAACAACCGTTTCTGATGCAGATGGAAACTATAGCATTCAAGCCAATTACGGAGAAAACACCATTGAATTTGAAGGTCAAGGAATGCAAAAACAAACCCGTAAAATTATTGTGTACAACAATGGACAACTTGACGTCGCTTTATCCGAAAAAATAAATTTATTGAATGAAATTGTTGTCAAAGGAAAAAGAAGAAACAACATAAGAGCAGCCATCACCGGAGTCACTACAATCGAAGCCGAAGGTGTTAAAACCGTACCACTAGTAT
>JAGORP010000045.1 GCA_018062725.1 Flavobacterium sp. | reverse complement strand
GTATGGTTATGGAATGCCAAATGCTTTATTGGCGGTTCAATAATATTTGATTTAGTTAAAAAAGAAAGCCACGCATTGCGTGGCTTTTTTGATTTGGAATAAAAAATTAATATGATAATTTTAATCCTCCATAAATGTTTCTTCCCGGAGCATTAATACCCGAGGCGAAATTTCTATACATGGTATCGAAAATATTCTCTACACCTGCAAAGATGGTAACATATTTGAAAGGTTTTCCAGCTACTTTAAAGTTGTACGTTTGCCATGAAGGCATTCCAAAAGAAGGAGCATATTGTTGGTTATCCTCTCCACTAGTAGAATAATCTTTACTATCTTTTTTACCATTAAAAATCATGTTAGCATCTAAAGTAACATATTTACTATCAAAGTTAAAACCTACTTTCCCATAATGAGGTGGAATGTGGTCTAATGGTTTTTCAGATTTAGTGTTATTTTCAATCGCACGTCCGTAAGTAAAGTTGTAACTTCCGTATAGCTTTAAATTTTTGTATAAGTTGGCATTCAATTTAGAAGAATATCCAAAAATATAACCATGATCTAAATTTTGAGAAGCGTAAACATCTGCAGGGAAGCCATTGTATTCAACTGTGCTAGCTCCGTTGTACGTGAATTTTTCAGTAGCAATAACATCAAACAATTGAGTATAAAAAACAGTATTGTCTAATTCTAAAAATTTCCCACTAAATATAGTAATTCCAAAATCTCCCGTAATATTTTTTTCCGGTTTGATATCGGCATTTGGAACCATTAATCTTCCGTTTGAAGAGCTTGAACCTGTTGTTGTTTCAAATACTTTAGCTAAGTCATCTACATTTGGAGTTCTGTAACCTGTAGAAATATTAACCGAAACTTTCACATTTTTGGTAGAGTTGTTTACAATTCCTGCAGCAGCACTATATGTAATGTTTGTTTGCTCTATGTTTTTGAATGGAAAAGTAAAAAAGGTTTGATCTACAAATTCACTGTGTAATTTGGTGTAACCTCCGCGTAAACCTAAGTTATAAGAAGTGTTTTTGGTTATATTAGCATTGTAAGTTGCAAAAGCATCTGTACGTAATGAAAAGTTTTTTCCATCCGGATAACGAGTGTCCAATGGCTTTACTTCACCTGTTATACGGTTTGTTCTATTGGCAGTCGATTTTAAATCATCATAAAAACCTTCTACACCATACAATAATGTTCCGTTACCTACTTTCGCTTTTAAATCTACATTTATAGAATAAACAGCTACATTTTCGATGCGTGAATCTAAATTATCTGAATTACGAGATCTGTTGATACGACTTTCTTCAATTTTTTGATAGTTAGCACCAATAGTCAAATCACTGTTCAAAAAGGCTTGGTCTCTGGTGAATTTATAACCAGTTAAAAGGCGCTCTTGTGGACCATAATTCCAAACGGCAAAACGTAATTTATCACTTTTAATATCAGTCAAACGATCATAACGTGGAATGTCGTTTGTTGTAGAATATTGTAAATTTAAACTATGAGAAGTCTTTTCATTGGGAGCATAAACAAATTTTTGCATCGCATTATATTGTTTGTAACCCGAATATACTTGTGTGAAAGGATCAGGATTGTCTACAATGGTGTCTATATTATTTGTTGTAGAAACATATTGCGGACGTAATCCAAAATAATCGTAGTTCCCGTTCGGTTTGGTTCCCATTTTTAAGTCACCAAAATCATTGTAGGAAACAGCAGTTAAACTAGCAAATTTTTCGCCATGGAAACTAAAATCAAAATAACCTGATTTTTCCTTATTTACACTTCCGTAACGAGTGTTTACGTTTGCAGAGAATTTTTTATTTGTTTCATTAAATAATTTAGCGCGTTTTGTAACTAAATTAATAGCGCCACCCATCGCATCAGAGCCATATGGAGTTGAAGCAGCTCCAAATAGGATATCAGCTTTCTCTAACATGTTTTCATCTACAGTAATCACGTTTTGTAAATGACCACCACGATAAATTAAGTTGTTCATACGAACGCCATCTACTAATAGTAAAATTCGGCTAGATTCTAAACCTCTAATTACGGGGCTACCACCACCTTGTTGTGATTTTTGCACAAATAAACTTCCAGTATTGGAAAGCATATCGGCAGTAGTTTGATAATTGCCAAACTCGATTTCTTTTTTATCGATAGATTGAATATGTTGGGAATTTTTTATCGATTTTTTATAACGTAATGCTTCCACTTTTACTTCATTTAGTTTATTTGAAGTCGTGTCTTGTTGTTCTTGTGCAACAAATGCAAAAGAAGTCATTACTGCTAAAAAAGTAGTAATTTTTTTCATTTCTTTAAATTTTAAAAGGTATTGATCTTTAAAGAATAAAGGTATTTCCTTTTGTTTTGAAGACTTTTTTAATAATGTAATTTGCGAGTATTAAAATTATACCGTGGGAGGTTTTAAAATCAAGTTGATGATATTGACCGTCTTCCCTTCGTTTACTGCGAAATTTGTTGTTGGATAATTTTTTTCTGGACTAAGAAAAAGGGTTGTCATTTCGCTTTCTAACGGGATATAAGGAATTTTGTATTGAATTGGTTTTTTTTTGTCTTTTGAATTCGAAAAATCTTTCTTTAAAAAATGATTAAAAAAGAGATGCAATTTATTTTCTTGCGAATCCTTAAAAGCAATTAATTCAACCGTGTTTTGGTTTTTGATTTTATAAGAATACACGTCATAAAAAGTTCCGTTAATTTTGAATTCTTTTTTGTTTTTAATCGAATTCCAGCTTTTTAAGGTAATATATTTTGTTTCGCGTAAATGAAATTTTGTGAGTTGACGTTCCTGTCTGTAAGTTCTAACTTTTTCATAAATGGTATCAGAAAAATACGGCAATAATTGTATCGCATAAATGAATACAATGACAAGCAATGCTATATTTTTATAACGTTTTAACATAATTTCAGCCCGCAAATATAAACTAAATTGTGATTAGCTGCGTTTTAATAAAGAATATATAGCGGAGTCTAAAAACGAACCATTATAAAATTCATGTTCCTTAAAATGAGCTTCTTTAACGAACCCGTTTTTTTCTAAAACTCTTGCTGAAGCCTTGTTTTTAGGGTCAATTATAGCTTCAAGCGAATGCATTTTCATGTGGTTGAAACCGTATTCACAAAGTAAAGAAATGGCTTCGCTGGCAATCCCTTTTCCATGGGCTTCAGGTAAAAGCATGTAGCCTATTTCCGATCTAAAATGTTCCCATTTAATGCGGTAATGTCCAATAATTCCTAGAAGTTTTGTGTCTGGCTTTACTGTAATGGCCCAATTAATTCCTTCGCCAGTATCTATTTTATCGTTAATCATGGTGATGTGAGCCAGGGCTTCATCATGATTGCTTACTAAGGGTCTCGGAATGTATTTCATCGTTTCCGGATTACTTCGCAATGCATAAACTTCTTGAATGTCTTCGGGAGTAATTCGACGCAATAATAAGCGTTCCGATTCTAAATTTTGAAAGGGAAGAAAAGGATTTGTAGTCATTTTATAAAATTTCTATGGTAAAATAATAGTCTGTTTTCTCGTTCGGGGTGAGTTTTTGAATAGCCTCTTTGTTAAAAATATTCCTTGAAGTTGTTGTCGAATCAGCATATCCATGCCAAGGTTCAATACAAACAAATGGAGCTTCCGGTTTGGTCCAAATTCCCAAATGAGGAAATGTGCCCAGATGAATTTTTAGATACGGATTTTCATTTTCAAAGATAGTCAAACTTCTGGAGGAAATATTTTTAAATACCAATGCGTCTTTTTCAAAAAGGGAATAGGAAAGAGGTAATGTTTTGTTTTTTAGAGGAATCGTATTCGATTTGCCTGTAAATAGTTCGTTTTCTAGCTCATGGTTAATAAGCTCTGAATTATTGTCGAATTCAATATGATAATTATTTTCCTTAATATTAATCGAAAAAGCAGGATGCGCTCCAATGGAAAAAGGCATTACAACTTCTGATTTGTTAATGATGGTATATTTTAAAGTAAGGGAATTGTTCTCTACAATATATTTTAATTTTAAGTCAAATCGAAACGGAAACTGTTGTAAGGTTTGATCATTTTCGGTTAATAAAAATTCAATTTCAGTCGCTTGATGTGTGGTTACTTCAAAATCATAATCTCTTGCAAATCCGTGTCTTGGTAAGGTGTAAGAGTTGTTGTCTAAGTTATAAGTGTCGTTTTTCAATCGCCCAACAATGGGAAATAGAATAGGTGACGTTTTATTCCAGAATTTTGTATTGATATCCCAAATGTAGTTTTTGTTTTTTTGTTTGATTTGTATTAATTCAGCTCCTTTTGAATTTATTTCAACAGAAAGAGTTGCACTTGAAATAGTCTTATTCATTTATATTCTGAATTTTAGATTTATTTAAATTAAATTTACTAGCTTTATGATTACCCAAATTTATTAAAATTAAAATGGTATGAGCGTAGAATTTATAACAATTGAAAAAGAAGCAATTGCGGATTTACATTTTCCCAAAAAAGATGTTTTGGAAGAAAGTGAAGACATTGCTAGAAGAAAGCAAGAATTAGAAAGAGCTTTGTCTTTAGGTAATCTTGAGCATTCTAAAATTAAGATTTATTTTGAAGATGATGCATCTAATAAAATGGTAGAGACCACTATTTGGGGAGTTACCGAGGAAAGGGTGATTTTAAAACAAGGAGTCGTCATCCCCATACAACGAATTTATAAATCTATTTGATATTGCAGTTAGTGAGCAACACCCTTTGGAAATATTTTAAAGGGTGTTTTTTTATGTTTTTGTCTCTTTGTTAAAATTAACTTCAAATTACAGTTTTATTTCTTATTAAATTTTAGGTCAGAATTTAACATCGTGTAATGATTTGTTTAACGCTCATCTTATCTTTTGAAATTTAATTTTACAGTACAATCATCAATCCAAAAACTTATTTGATCATTTAGAGATTTCAAGTGTATTTGAATGCTATTGTTTAATTAATTTTTTGGATTATGAAAAAAGTATGGAGTATTTTGTTATTGGTTTTTTCTCCGGTCGTGTTAGGACAGGGAAAACAGGATGTAGAGCTCAGTTCAGATGAATTGCCAACCGTGGTAATTAAAAATGCTGGTGATGATTTTTCAGTTTATTTACCCGATCGAAACCCCGATCAGAGGGTTAGACAATTACAAGATAAATTTATTGGTTATAATTTAGGGAAAAACGAGGAAGGTTTTGATGAATTCTTGGTCTTGTTTGAAGGAGAAGATGCTTCTTTAGCCGCTACTTATAATGAAAAAGGCAAATTGATACGGGTGGTAGAGAAATATCAAAATGTAAAGCTCCCGCGAAAAGTTATTTTTTCGGTTTATAAGGAGTATCCCGATTGGACAATAGTTCAAGATAAATTTTTATACACACAGAAGGATGGCGATGTTTTGAAAAAACAGTACAATTTGAAAATTAAAAATGGAAATCAGACTAAAAAAATTGTGGTAAAACCAAATGGTGATTTATTAGCTGATTTGTAAAGAAAATGAAATTATTAAAAAGGCTGTCAATCTTATGACAGCCTTTTTGTGTTTTTAAAATTAAGGTTTTATTTTTCCAACTGATTTCTAAAAACCAGTTGTCCATCAAAACAATCTAGCAATATAATGCTGTCAGTAGCTACTTTCCCTGCAAGAATTTCTTTAGAAAGTTGGTTCAAAACTTCCCTTTGAATAACTCTTTTTACAGGTCTTGCTCCAAATTCAGGATCATACCCTTTTTCAGATAAGTAAGTAACTGCCTCAGGAGTAGCGTCCATGGTTATGTGTTGTTGTGCTAACATTTTGATTACACCTTTAAGTTGAAGTCCAACTATTTCTTTGATATTGGTATTCGTTAACGGTGTGAACATCACAATTTCATCAATTCTATTTATAAATTCAGGACGAACAGTTTGTTTTAATAATCCAAGAACTTCTGTTTTGGCAGCTTCTGTAGCGGCATCAACACTTCCTTTTAAGTTTTCAAATTTTTCTTGAATGATATGACTTCCCATATTAGAGATCATGATGATAATGGTATTTTTAAAATCGGCTACACGACCTTTGTTATCGGTTAATCGACCTTCATCTAATACTTGTAATAAAATATTAAATGTGTCGGGATGCGCTTTCTCAATCTCATCTAATAATACGACCGAATATGGTTTTCTTCGCACCGCTTCTGTCAATTGTCCGCCTTCGTCGTAACCCACATATCCCGGAGGCGCTCCAACTAGTCGACTTACACTATGACGTTCTTGATATTCGCTCATATCGATGCGAGTCATTGCATTTTCATCGTCAAATAAATATTCGGCCAAAGCTTTCGCTAATTCGGTTTTTCCTACTCCAGTTGTACCTAGGAACAGAAAAGAACCAATTGGTTTTTTCATATCTTGTAATCCGGCACGACTTCTTCTTACGGCGTCACTAATGGCTTCAATGGCTTCTTCTTGTCCAACGACTCTGCGGTGCAATTCTTCTTCTAGATGAAGTAGTTTTTCTCGTTCTCCTTGTAGCATTTTCATTACCGGAATGCCTGTCCATTTGGCCACAACTTCGGCAATATCTTCTCGTGTTACTTCTTCTTTGATTAAGGAAGTTTCCGATTGATTTTCGGAGAGTTGTTGTTGTAATCCGTCTAATTTTTCTTGCGCTTCTTTGATTTTTCCATAACGAATTTCGGCTACTTTTCCATAATCACCATCGCGTTCGGCACGTTCGGCCTCTCCTTTAAAATCTTCTATTTCGTGTTTTACAGCTTGGATGGCATCAACCAAATCTTTTTCCGATTTCCAACGGGTAAATATTTCGTTGCGTTCTTCCTTCAAGTTGGCCAAATCCATGCCTAAAAGTCTTAATTTGTTCTCGTCATTTTCACGTTTAATAGCTTCGATTTCGATTTCCAACTGCATGATTTTTCTATCCAAAACATCTAATTCTTCTGGTTTTGAATTGATTTCCATACGTAATTTTGAAGCTGCCTCATCCATTAAGTCAATGGCTTTGTCGGGTAAAAAACGATTGGTAATATAGCGTTGCGATAACTCTACAGCAGCAATAATAGCATCGTCTTTAATGCGTACTTTGTGATGGGTTTCGTATTTTTCTTTTATACCACGCAAGATGGAAATAGCACTTTCGGTATCTGGTTCGTCAATCATTACTTTTTGAAAACGACGTTCCAATGCTTTGTCTTTTTCGAAATACTTTTGGTATTCGTCCAAAGTTGTGGCTCCAATAGCTCTCAATTCACCACGCGCCAAAGCGGGTTTTAAAATGTTGGCTGCATCCATAGCACCTTCACCACCTCCAGCACCTACTAGGGTATGAATTTCATCAATAAAAAGAACAATATCACCCTCAGCGGAAGTTACTTCTTTTACAACCGATTTTAGTCGTTCTTCAAATTCTCCTTTGTATTTCGCGCCCGCAATTAAAGCTCCCATATCGAGCGAATACACGATTTTGTCTTTCAAATTCTCTGGGATGTCTCCATCTACAATTCGATGTGCTAAACCTTCAGCTATTGCTGTTTTTCCCACTCCGGGTTCACCAATTAGCATTGGGTTGTTTTTAGTACGTCGAGTTAAAATTTGAAGCACTCGTCGAATTTCTTCATCACGACCAATCACAGGATCTAATTTACCTGTACGCGCCAATTCGTTTAAGTTTTTAGCGTATTTGTTTAGTGCATTATAAGTTTCTTCGGCAGAAGTTGAAGTCACACGTTCTCCTTTTCTGATTTCTGCGATAGCGGCTTCTAATCCTTTCTCAGTTACTCCTTGGTCTTTCAAAATCTGTGCTACTTTGCTTTTCGATTTGAAAATGGCTAATAGTAAATGTTCGATGGAAACATATTCGTCGTTCATTTTCTTCGCAATACTATTAGCTTCCAATAGCGTGTGATTGGCATCTCTAGACAGCATTAATTCACCTCCAGAAACTTTTGGAAAACTTTGAATGGTACTGTCTAGAATTTGCTTGAACAAATTCAGATTTACATTTAGTTTTTTCAAAATAAAAGGCGCTACATTTTCGTCTACTTCTAAAATACCTTTAAAGATGTGTTCGTTTTCTAGTTGTTGTTGCCCATTGCCTTGTGCAATTTGCTGTGCTTGCTGCAATGCTTCTTGCGATTTGATGGTTAAATTATTCAAGTTCATATTTTTTAACGTTTGTTGTTTATTGTTTCAATTTTAAAGTAATTAACTTTGCAAAAGATGGGACAATTTATGTTCCAATGTTAAAATCAAGACAAATTGGCTGTTTTTTTGTAAGTTTACAAGTAAAAACACGACAAAATGGCTTATAAATAAAGAAATATGAGTTTTTTTAAGACTATTTTTGGAGATTCGAATGATGAAACTTCAAGTCCAAAAATGAATTGGAGGTTGTTAACCGATGAACAACAAATAGAGGAGATGGTAGAAATCTCTAATGATCAGGTTGTTATTATTTTTAAACACAGTACTCGTTGTAGTGTTAGTCGAATGGTATTGAAACAATTTGAAAAAGAGTTTGACCTTGAAGATAAAATTGTGCCTTATTTTTTAGATTTATTAGAATATAGAGCCCTTTCGAATGCGATTGCTTCTCGGTTTGATGTGGTGCATCAATCACCACAAATTCTGGTGATAAAAAGTGGGGTTTCGGTTTATGATGCTTCCCATAGTGACATATCAGCAGCAGAATTAAAAAACTATTTGTAAAAAAAAAAAAACGTCTCACTTATAATGAGACGTTTTTCAGGTTATTTTCTAAATTTATTTTTAGTAATAATGCTTTTTAATTTGCTTTTTAAATCTTCACCACTATCATACACCATTTGTTCATTGCTTGGAAAAGGCGCTGCACGTCGGCCAAAATATTGCAAATAATCACTATCGCAGGCATTACGATCGCCATTATAATTGGCATAAATATATTCAAATACAAATTCACTTGATAAAGGAAATGTGTCAATCAGTTGATTGCTTCTGAAATCGATATAATCAACTTTAGCAGTAACTTGACAAGATTTAAATTGTTTGAATTCATAAATGGTTGCGCGAACAGTTTTCAGGTTGTCTACCATTACGACATTTCCTTTGTCATCTTTTACTTGGTTTCCGTTAGCATCTAATAAAGGTTTTTTGCCATCTGCAATTTGTTTTTCTTTGGTAAACTCACGCTCTTTTATTTGTTCTGGTGAAATGTTGATGTTTCTGAAATTTACCAATAAAGCAAAGTCGTATTTTATGTCTTTTTGTCGATTGCTGTGATATACCGTCCATTTGTCGTTTAATCCGAAAGTGCTAAAGTCTAAAAGATCGCTTTGTAAACGGGTTGGTATTACCATATTAGTTTCGTTTTTGGTATACACGTGTACAAAATCGGTTCCTTTAAATTGGCATTCCGACATTAATTGTTTGGCATCTTTGTAATTTGGATTAATTTCTTCCAAGTAGCCAAAATCATCATAAGCTTGACGATAATTGTATTTATCGTTAGTTTTCATTAGTTTTTTAGCATTATCGTATAAATAAGCTGATAACTTTGATTTGGTACTGATAATTTCATCGGAATAATCATCAAACGGGAAAATGGCATTTCGTCCTTCAGTTAATAAAGCTAAGGGCAATAACGGACGGATACGTTCTTGACGATTTTGTAATTGAAGATAAAGATTGTAGATTTTTTCCAAGTGTGAAGGACTGCCATCTTTTTGACGCATGGCAATATCATCTAAATCTCTTTGTTTTGCTTTAGCGAAAGCTTCCTCTAGGAGGTAAATATAATCTTGTTTGTTTTTGGAATTTTTATTGGTTTTGAGGTTGTCAATGGCACGATTTATAGCACCATCGTAATTTCCGTCGCTAAGCATAGATTGTGTTCTTTTCACGCCACTACAACTTAGTAAAAAAGCAAGCAATAAAAAAAGAGAAGTAATTTTCTTCATAATTCTGAATTTTAGCAAATATAAGAGATTGAAAGCAAATAGTAGGCCAAAAAAAAAGACCCCGATTTCTCGGAGTCTTATAACTATTATTTTGTTGGAATTGGAGGAAGTAATTTAGTAGATACTTCTCCGAAACCAATTCTAATGTCTTCATTTTGACAAAATCCTCTTACGATTACTGTGTCGCCATCGTTGATGAATTTACGTTCGGAACCATCTTTCATTGGGATAGGTTTTTGTCCGCCCCAAGTTAATTCTAACATTGATCCATAAGAATCTTCTGTTGGTCCAGAAATAGTTCCTGATCCCATCATATCGCCAGAATTGATGCGGCAGCCATTAATGGTATGGTGCGCTAATTGTTGGCTCATGGTCCAATACATGTATTTTAAATTCGATTTAGAAACGATGCTTTCTTCTACATTTTCAGGGGCAATAGCAACTTCCAAATTGATATCGAAGGCATGATCTCCTTTTTGTTGTAAATAGGGTAGTGGTTTTGGATCTTCTTGTTTTGGGGAAGCGCAACGGAAAGGCTCTAAAGCATCCATGGTTACAATCCAAGGTGAAATCGAAGAAGCAAAGTTTTTGGCTAAGAAAGGTCCAAGGGGCACATATTCCCATTTTTGAATATCACGAGCGCTCCAGTCGTTTAATAAAACCATTCCGAAGATATATTCTTCTGCTTCATCAACCGGAATGTTTTCTCCCATTATATTGGCATCGGTCGTGATGAATGCGGTTTCTAATTCGAAATCAACCAAGCGGGAAGGCCCAAAAATGGGTTGCGTTTCTCCATTTGGGAGTGTTTGTCCCATAGGTCGGTGAACCGGAATTCCAGAAGGAACGATGGTAGAACTTCTTCCGTGGTATCCCACAGGAATATGTAACCAGTTTGGTAATAAGGCATTGGCAGGGTCCCGAAACATCATTCCAACATTTGTAGCATGTTCTCTACTAGAGTAAAAGTCGGTATAATCGCCAATGAATACTGGAAGTTGCATTTCTACGTCTTCCATATTGAAAATAACAACATCGCGATGTTTTTTGTTATCTCTTAATTTTGAATTCTCGGCATCAAAAATATCGGCAATACGATTACGAACCAATCGCCATGTTTTTTTTCCGTCAGAGATAAAATCATTTAAGGTGTCTTGCATGAAAACATCATCCGTTAATTCAATTCCTTCGAAGTATCCTAATTGTTGTAAAGCTCCTAAATCAATTGCAAAATCACCTATGCGAGACCCAACCGTTACGATATTTTCTTTGGTTAAAAAAACCCCAAAAGGAATGTTCTGAATAGGGAAATCGCTATTTTGTGAAATCTCCAACCACGATTTTCGATCCGGATTGTTAGCTGTTATAGGCATAATATTATTTTTTGTGATAAATCATTAATTTGATTGTTCAAATATAGTTTCTATTACCATTTTACCAAACACTTTTCGTATTTTTGAGCACGATTTAACAAATTTATAAGAAATGCAACGCGACGAACAAATTTTTGACTTAATTCTTGATGAACAAGATAGACAAATTCACGGAATTGAACTAATTGCTTCAGAGAATTTTGTGAGCGACCAAGTAATGGAAGCCGCAGGTTCTTGTTTAACTAACAAATATGCTGAAGGATATCCTGGAAAGAGATATTACGGAGGTTGTGAAGTAGTAGATATTGTAGAACAAATAGCAATAGATAGAGCGAAAGCACTTTTTGGAGCTGAATATGTTAACGTGCAACCTCACTCTGGTTCTCAGGCTAATACAGCTGTTTTTGCCGCTTGTTTGAAGCCTGGAGATAAAATTTTAGGTTTCGATTTGTCGCATGGAGGACACTTAACTCATGGTTCGCCTGTTAACTTTTCAGGTAAACTTTATAGTCCGGTATTTTATGGGGTAGATGCTGAAACAGGAGTTTTGAATTATGATAAAATTCAAGAAATAGCAACAAAAGAGCAACCAAAGTTAATCATTGCTGGTGCCTCTGCATATTCTCGTGATATGGATTTTGAGCGTTTTCGTAAAATTGCCGATTCAGTCGGAGCTATTTTGATGGCCGATATTTCTCATCCTGCTGGATTAATTGCTAAAGGATTAATGAATGACCCAATTCCGCATTGCCATATTGTAACTACAACCACTCATAAAACATTACGTGGACCTCGTGGTGGTATGATTATGATGGGAAAAGATTTTGAAAACCCATGGGGATTAACCACTCCAAAAGGCGAAATCAGAATGATGAGTCATGTGTTAGATATGTCGGTTTTTCCTGGAAATCAAGGTGGACCTTTAATGCATATTATTGCAGCAAAAGCGGTTGCCTTTGGAGAATGTTTGACAGATGAGTTTTTTAGATATGCCGTTCAAGTGCAAAAAAATGCACAAGCGATGGCCGAAGCTTTTGTAAAAAGAGGGTATAATATTATTTCAGGCGGAACAGATAATCACATGATGTTGATTGATTTGCGTAACAAAAATATCTCTGGGAAAGAAGCTGAAAATGCGTTGGTTAAAGCCGAAATTACCGTAAATAAAAATATGGTTCCATTTGATGATAAATCGCCGTTTGTTACTTCAGGTATTCGTGTTGGAACGCCTGCCATTACTACTCGCGGTTTGGTTGAAAGTGATATGGAAACTGTAGTTGATTTAATTGATAGAGTATTAATGAATCACACTAACGAAGAAATTTTAGAGCAAGTAGCCGATGAGGTGAACGATATGATGAGCGAGAGAGCAATGTTTGTTTTCTAGTATTTTCAAAAATATAAAATAAAAAAATCCCGTCTCATTTGACGGGATTTTTTAGTTACCTACATAATAGCTAGCTTATAATTTCAGGCTCTCGTTAAGCGCTCTTCCATAACGGGTTCATATCTTCTATAAGATTCTCCAAGAAGTACTTTGGCAATTTGTTCCGAAATGGCACCATTTATTAAGCGATCCAACCAGAAAAATTCACCAGCCGAGTTAATCTCTAAAAAATAATACTCTTCTTCAGGAGTTACAATAATGTCTATTGCACCATAATTAATTTGATAAATATCCATCATGCGAAGCAATTTTTCAGTAATAGAATCTGGTAAATCATAAGGAACCCAATCTTGTATCATTGTTCTACCTTCTTTTCTCCAATCTATTTTTGCATTTGCATTCTTTTGGGAGTCAATAGCAAAGGTAAATACCTTATCTCCAACAATAGTAACTCGTAATTCTAGTTTTTTGTCTAATTTCTCTTGAAACTGCATTGGACAAAACTGTAACGAAGCAATGGTTTCCAAATCTTCTTCCTTTACTATATTCGTAAAAACGACATTTTCTACGCCATCTTTCATTATGGCAAAGGAACTTTGCATTTTTGAGATAACTCCATTTGGCCTTGCCATTACAAATTTTTTGGCATCGGTAGGATTATTGGTAATGCAGGTTTCGGGTACTTTCAGGCCAAGATGCGAAGCTATTTTCATTTGTTCTTCTTTACTGTCGAGTCTTCGGTATTGGCTAAATTTACTGATTTGAAAACAATTTAAACTTTCTAGCATACCAAATAAAGTAGCTCGAATTTCGCCATAAGCACTACTTAAAAATTCTGCATCCAAAACAGTAGGAAGTCCTGATGCTAAATTGTGACTTCTTCTATACCAAACCGATTCTACATCGTGAATGGCAGTTGTAGTTCCTTCATGGTTTAAATAGACCTTCCATTCGCCTTCTTCAAAACTGGAAGTAATGCTATATTTTAGGGGATATTCGTCTACATTAAAACGAATAGCCAACCCATTTTTTTCTTTAATTTTATTGGAAACTATTTTAATACATTCATTATCTGCTGAATGTGTAATTATCAATACTTTTTTCATTTTTTAGGACTTAAATTTATATTTTAAGTTGGTTGGTGCAAGGCAATTTTTTCTCCAATAGTTTCCCCTATAGGATACCCTAAATCTCTTTGTAACATACCCCATTCCCCTTGTGGGTTTACTTCTAAGAAAATATATTCCCCAGCTTTGTTTCGAATCATGTCGATGGCGCCAAAATACAGATTCATTTCTTTCATCATCTTTGTGAGAGAATCGCAAATGTTTTTTGGAAGCGAATATAACTGCCATTTCGGGAAAATATCATTGGCAGCTCGCCAGTCATCCACACCTTTTAAAGAATCTTGCGCATTGATCAATCCTGTAAAAAATGTTCCATCTACATAAATAATTCGCAATTCGTATTGTTTGTCTATTCGTTCTTGAAAAATCATAGGGCAATACTGTAAGGTGTCTAAATTCTCCAAATCTTCCTCCTGAATTACTGTGGTAGGGAAAAAAGGAGTATTTCCAGACATGCTCCTAGATAAGGAGCCATGCAATTTTGCAATCATTTGTTTGTTGGGAATTGAATGAAAAAAATGCATTACCGCTTTAGGATTATTTGTAAAAATACTTTTTGGTATTTGCAATCCAGAGCTGGAAGCTAATTGTAATTGGTGGAATTTATTTTCTCCTATTTCATGGTCAATACTTATTGGATTGATCCAAAAAGCTTTTTTAAGGGAATCAAAAAATATAGTACGCATCGTGGTGTACTCTTGGTAATATATTTTTTTGTAGGCTTCCTCTAAATTTTCGGGTATGTTAATAGTCCATAACTTTCTATACCAAACTGCTTTAATTTGGTCCGAAGTAATGTCAAAATCGGGAGTTGTTATCCTTAGAACTTGCTGGTTGGAAAAATTGCAGTATTCGAAATGAATTTTATATGAAAAATCGTCAGAATTAAATCGGATTACTTCTTGTCCTAATTCTTTTAATTTTTTAATAACAATATCTATAGCATAAAAATCATTGCTGTGCGTGATACATAAAATCATATGCAAAAAATAGTGGAACAACTTTAAATTGTTCCACTATAGTTTTTAATTAGATACTTGTTCCTGATTCGTCACTATCCGATGGGTACTTCATCGTTTCTAAAATATCTAAAGTTGGTTTTGTTCCATTTCCTGGACCATCCTCACTATCGGAAGGATATTTCATTGTTTGCGAAGTATCGCTAATTGTACTAGTAGTTCCCCCACTACCTTGAATTGCGTTTTGTTCGTCTTTTGAAATTTGATTTTCTAAAAATTTAGCGAAAAACGGCTTCTTTGAATTTTCATTCTTTTTCATGTTGTTAATTTTTTTAGTTTTTTTAATTTGTGTCAGATATTTGCAAATAGTAATGACTTTATAAAAGTATTATTTTTTTTTATTTTTAAAAAATTTTTTTAAAAAAAAAAAATAAAAAAAAAATCCCGAGTGTTAAGCTTGGGATTTTTTTATTCATTTAAATTT
>JAGORP010000044.1 GCA_018062725.1 Flavobacterium sp. | reverse complement strand
CTCTATATGAAAATAGTCGAGAAATAGAAAGAATGTTAATTTCATTTGTTAACAAAATCAAAGAACGGAATTAAAAACCTTAGGGCCTCAGCGACTGAGAACCTTAGCAACTAAATAATATGATAAATCTATTTAATACCCACATCGATAACCTTTCTATTCACCGAGTAGGAAACAAAAGTCGTAACGAAGCTATTTTCTTGTCGGAACAATCCTATGGTTTAAACGATGAGATCATGCCTTTATTGAAAGAATTTTTCTTTAAACCCTTTAGAGATAAAGAAGAGAATTACTTTCAGTTTGCGCACGATGTCGATTTAGAATACAACGAAATGTACAACTTAGCTACCGAGATTTTTAACAATCCGAGCAATGTACATGATCTTTCCAAAAAAATTACGCAACATTTATTTGAGCAATCCAACCATCCGCACATCAAAAACGGAGAAGTGTATGTCGCCTATTTGACGAATGTTTCTATCGATAACAAACCGTGTGATGCTATTGGAATCTTCAAAAGTGAAATCAAATCCGATTTCCTTCAGTTTGAAGAAAAGGAAACCCAATTGGAAATGATTTTACAACAAGGAATCAACTTACAACGTTTAGACAAAGGATGTTTGATTTTCAACTACAAAAAAGAAGAAGGCTATAAAATTCTAACTGTAGATAGCAATCGTTATGATGCTCGTTATTGGTTAGAGCATTTCTTAAGCGTAGATGCGTTTCAAGATGAGAATTTCATGACGAAAAAATACTTGAAGTTTTGTCAAGATTTCGCCAAAGATGTTGTATTACCAGCCGAAGATAAAAAAGAAGAAGTAATGTTTATGAATCGTGCGGTGAATCACTTTGCGAAGAATGACAACTTTGAAGAATCGTTATTTTTGAATGAAGTAATTGACAATCCGGATTTAATTTCAGAATTTAAAAACTACAAAGTAGACAAAGGTGAAAAATACAGCATTGAAGACTTAACCACCTTCCCTATTGCCAATGCTGCTGTGACTGATGCGCGTCGTAAGATGAAAAACGTAATCGAATTGGATACCAATATTCAAATCAAATTGGATTTCATTAACCCGGAAAGTGCAGAAAAATATGTAGAGAAAGGCTGGGACGAAGAAAAACAAATGTATTATTACTTAGTCTATTTCAATAAAGAACAGAAATCATAATACAACAAAATCCTCAAGTATACTTGGGGATTTTTTTTATCTTTGAAAAAACAGTTTTAAGAATATGTACCAACAATTATCGAAAATAGCCCGAAAATTCATGAAAGAATCTACAATGTTTAAGGTAGGTTTTAATCTTTCTCCAATGTATCGAAGAAGTACAGCGCGAATTATTTCGGTTTCTGATGATTTACATACGGTCAAAATTAGAATTCCGTTGAGTTATAAAAACAGAAACTATGTCGGATCTATTTTTGGAGGAAGTTTGTTTGCAGCTGTTGATCCGATTCCTATGATTCAATTGATGTATATTTTAAAAGAAGATTATATCGTCTGGGACAAAAGTGCGCAGATAAAGTTCAAACGTCCGGCCCGTGAAGCCATGTACGCCTCTTTCGAGTTTACCGCTGAAGAAATTGAAGATATTATCCAAAAAGTAAAAGAAAACAACGAAATCGAGCATCCAAAAGTTACCTACATTACCAATAAATCGGGCAATACTGTTTTTTGTGAAGTAACCAAATCTATATATATTGCCAATAAAGAGTTTTTTAAGAACAAGAGACGAAATTAAACTCCTAATCTTTTAAACATTAAACTTAAAATAGTATTTTTGACAAACCTTTTAAAAAATGCAATTCAAACATCCTGAAATTCTGTATTTCCTTTTCTTACTGGTGATACCAATTTTGGTGCATTTATTTCAACTTCGAAAATTTAAAATTGAATATTTTACCAATGTAAAATTGCTTAAGGAACTTTCCATTCAAACCCGAAAAAGTTCAAAAATCAAAAAATATTTATTACTGGCCACTCGATTATTATTGCTAACAGCTTTAATAGTAGCCTTTGCACAGCCGTTTTTCGCGGCCAAAGACAGTAAAAGTAAAAACAACGAATTGTATGTTATTTTAGACAATTCCTTTAGCATGCAAGCCAAAGGACAAAAAGGCGAATTACTAAAACGTACCGTTCAAGAGTTACTTGAAAAAACACCCGAAAATTTACAACTATCTGTGGTAACCAATAGTGAGGATTTTTGGAATACTTCGATAAAAAACATTCAAAAAGAATTACAAAATTTATCGTATAGTGCACTCCCGTTTTCGTTAGACAATGCGCTAACTAAAGTCAAATCGCACAACAGCAACAACCAAAAAGATATCGTTATTATCACCGATGCTATAGGTTTACAAACGCAATCACTCGAAAAACTATCCGAAAACACTAAAACCTATTTTGTCATTCCAGAAGCCGAAAAACTGGAAAACATTGCCATTGACAGTGTTTTTATAGCGCAAACCTTAGATAATTTTTATGAAATTGGTGCAAACATTTCTTCCAACTATGATCCCGAAGCTTCTGGAGAAAAATCAATTCCGGTTTCGATGTTTAATAAGGAGAACCTAATTGCCAAAGCCATCTTAAAACTCGACAAACGCAAACAAACAATAAATTTCACTATTCCGAAAGAGAAATTTAACGGTCATATCTCTTTAAATGACAATAGTTTACCATTTGACAATACGTTTTATTTTTCTATTTCGAAACCAAAGGTTCTAAACGTATTGAGCATTGGAGAACCCGAAAAAAGCAGGTTTTTATCTAAAATATATACCCAACCCGATTTCAATTATCAAAATGTAACGATAAATGGACTCGATTATAGTAAAATTCTCAATCAAGATGCGATTGTTTTGAATGAATTAGACAATATTCCACTGGCGATGCATACCAATTTGAAGAAATTCATCGAAAAAGGTGGTAATCTAGTTTTTATCCCTTCTGCCAAAAACGACATTCAAAACATGAATCGTTTTCTAGCTAATTTTGGGAACTTTCAATTTGTAACTCTTCAAAATCAAGATAAGAAAATCACCAAAATCAATTTTTCGAATCCTTTATTCGCTAATGTTTTTGAAAAGAAAGTCACCAACTTTCAATATCCGTCAGTCAAGCAAAGCTTCGGAGTAAAATCATCCGTTTCACAAGCCATTACATTTGAAGACCAAACAGGTTTCTTGAATAGTATTTATAAAAATTCGGGAGCCGTTTTTATTTTTTCAGCACCTATAAATAAAGAGAATTCCAATTTTCAAAACGCACCGCTGATTGTTCCGACTTTTTACAAAATGGGAAGTATGAATGACAAAAATGGCGTAAAATATGAAACCATTGGCAATAGTAATTCCATATTAGTTCCTGCTATTTTATCTAAAGATGAGGTAATTTCAATTAAAAATAATACCGAAGAATTTATTCCGATACAACAAATCATGGATGATAAAGTCAAAATTTCTTGTGCAGATAATCCAAAGAAAGCAGGAAATTATGAAATTATGCAGCACCAAAAATCGGTTGGAACTATTAGTTTTAACTATGACCGTGAAGAAAGTATGCTAACGCCACCAAGCAGTGAAAGTATTGACCAAATCAATCAAATAGACAGTTTAGAATCATTTTTCGACACCATTACAATAGAGCGTACCGATAATCAAATATGGAAATGGTTTCTTATTTTTACGCTAATCTTTTTATTCCTTGAAATTCTTATTCAAAAATTCATAAAATGAGTATAATTATCCGAAATGCCAGAATCATTGAAAGCAACAATCCTTTTCACAATCAGATTGTCGATCTAAAAATTACCGACGGTACGATTGAAAAAATTGGAACAAATCTTACCTCTTCAGGCGATGTACAAGAAATTGACTTGGATAATTTACACGTATCATCAGGTTGGTTTGACACTAGTGTTTCTTTAGGAGAACCGGGATATGAAGAACGTGAAACCATTACCAACGGCTTGCATGCAGCTGCAAAATCAGGGTTTACAGGAATTGCGCTACAGCCTAACTCTAATCCAATTATAGATAACCAATCGCAAATTCATTTTGTCAAGCAAAGAGCCCAACATAATGCGACCGATTTATTTCCAATCGGTGCACTAACCCAAAAAAGCGAAGGGGTAGATTTGGCAGAGCTTTTTGATATGAAAAACGCGGGAGCCATTGCTTTTGGTGATTACAACAAAAACCTAGACAATGCCAATTTGCTTAAAATAGCCTTACAATACACCCAAGATTTTGATGGAAAAGTAATCGCTTTTTCACAAGATAATACTATTAAAGGTAAAGGAATTGTAAACGAAGGCATTATTTCTACCCAATTGGGATTGAAAGGAATTCCAGCTTTAGCAGAAGAATTGATTATTGCTAGAAATCTTTTTATCTTAGAATATACGGGTGGAAAACTCCACATCCCTACCCTCTCTACGGCGAAATCAGCAGATCTGATTCGGGAAGCAAAAGCCAAAGGATTACAAGTAACTTGTAGTGTTGCGGTGCATCATTTGCTACTCACAGATGAAGTCCTGAACCGTTTTGATGCCAATTATCGCGTTGCGCCACCACTTCGCACGGAAACAGACAGAAAAGCACTGATAAACAGCGTTTTAGACGGTACTATCGATTGTATTACTTCAGATCATAATCCGATTGATATTGAACATAAAAAGTTGGAATTTGATTTGGCTAAAAACGGTACCATCGGATTAGAAAGCGCTTTTGGTACTTTGCAAACCATACTTCCAACAGAAATTATTGTAGAAAAATTAACTGCCGGAAGAAAGGTTTTCGGAATAAAATCTTTAGAAATAAAAGAAGGTCAAAAAGCCAACCTCACTTTATTTACAACTGAAGGTACAGCAACTTTTGAAGAAAAAAATGTACTTTCCAAATCTAAAAATTCGGCATTATTTGGCCAAACCACTAAAGGAAAAGTCTACGGAATTTACAATAACGATCAATTAATATTATCTTAAACAAAAAGCGATGAACAACTCTATAGAAGAAGGCAAACAAGCCGCAATAATCAGTTATGTAACTATCATTGGTACAGTAATTGCCATTTTTATGAATAATGAAAAGAAAAATGAATTTGCTTCTTTTCACATTCGCCAAGCTTTAGGAATCAACTTAACCTATTTCGCACTGGGCTATTTTATTGGCTATTTTGATAGTTGGATGATTTCGTCTGCCTATTGGACTTTTATTTTTATTTTATGGATTTTCGGTTTTATTGGTGCTGTACAAGGCGAATACAAGCTAGTACCTTTAGTGGGAGAATGGTATCAAAAAATTTTTAAAAGCCTATAAACTATGAGTCTTTCCCTTTATCACTTAGTTCGTGAACCTAAAATACAAAATCCCGACGATTCTGGAAAAAATCCGCTTATACTATTGCTTCACGGCTATGGTAGTAATGAAGAAGATTTGTTTTCGTTTGCTTCCGAATTACCGGACGAATATTATGTAATTTCAGCACGTGCCCCATACGACATGATGTACGGCAGTTATGCTTGGTATGCCATAAATTTTGATGCCGATGAAAAGAAATTTTCCAATTTAGAACAAGCACGTTCGTCAAGAGATTTAATCATTCAATTTGTAGACGAGTTAATTCTAAATTACCCGATCGATGCCAATAAAGTAACGCTCGTTGGTTTTAGTCAAGGTTCCATCTTAAGTTATGCCATTGCCCTTTCCTATCCACAAAAAGTGCAACGTGTAGTAGCCATGAGTGGTTATTTCAATGAAGAAATTGCCGTTCCGAATTACCAATCCAATGACTTTTCAAATCTGCAACTATTTGCATCTCATGGTAATGTTGATCAAGTCGTTCCAGTTGAATGGGCGCGAAAAGCAAAACCGCTTTTAGACAGTCTTGGAATACCAAATGTATACAAAGAATATCCTGTGGGTCACGGCGTGGCTCCTCAAAATTTCTACGATTTTAGAAATTGGCTAAACGAAACAAAATAATAAGATGAGTGAATTCATTTTCGATAAAACCTTTGAACACATAACCCTTTCAAAATACCAACTCTGCAATAACGAATACGAAAATTGTACCTTTAATCATTGTGATTTTACCGAATGCAATTTTACGGGTGCCATATTTGTTGATTGTACTTTTAACCATTGTAATTTTAAAGAAGCTAAAATTGGTCACGTAGGATTACGCCAAGTGATGTTTATCGATTCCGATTTTACAGGTGTTAATTTTGCCATGACCGATCAAGTCATTTACGAATTCCATTTTACCAATTGTTTGTTGGATTATGCCATGTTTTACAAATTAAAATTGAAAGGAATGCAGTTTACCAATTGCAGTATGGTTTCGGTCGATTTTATGGAAAGTGATTTGACTGATGCTTTGTTTGACAATTGCAACTTACGTTTAGCTGTATTTTCGGATACTAATTTGACTAAAGCCGACTTTTACTCTAGTGAAAACTTCTCCATCAATCCGGTAAAAAACAAACTCAAAAAAGCCATTTTTTCCAACGAAAATGTGAAAGGATTATTGGATCAATTCGATATTGTGATAAAATAGATTTGTTACATTTTTTGTTTTTGTAAATTTAAATATACAATTCTGAAAATAAAATGTCTCATTCTATTCAATACGATTTTTCTGCCAAAATATGGAAGTATGAAGGACCCAATGGTTGGTATTTTGTATCCCTACCGTTAGCCTTTTCTAAAGAAATTCGTGAGAATCTGAAATGGCAGGAAGAAGGCTGGGGACGGTTAAAAGCTTCGGCAAAAATTGATTCACAAGAGTGGAAAACAGCTATATGGTTTGACACCAAGCAAAACACTTATTTATTGCCAATAAAAGCAGCAATTAGAACGAAATGCAAACTCCAAAAAGGGGAAGTAATTGACGTCAGTATTTTTGTTTAGCGCAGTATTTTTCCGTCTTCCATGGTTATGATTCGATTTGTGCGATTGGCAAAATCTGGGTCGTGAGTTACAATTAACAAGGTTTGATTGTGTTCTTGCGTAAGCTTATTAAAAATATCGAAAACAATATCACTGTTACGTTTGTCTAGGTTTCCAGTTGGTTCATCACCCATTATAATTAATGGTTTATTAATTAAAGCACGAGCTATGGCAACCCGTTGTTTTTGACCACCACTAAGTTGATTTGGTGATTTCAAAGCATGTTCATGCATGTCAAGTGTACGTAGGAATTCTATAGCATTGTGTTCAATTTCTTCTTCGGTGAGTTTGCCTAGTTTCAATCCAGGAAGCATAACGTTTTTGAGTACACTAAATTCATTTAACAAATAATGAAATTGAAAAACAAAACCAATATGTTCATTGCGAAGTTGCGCTAATTCTTTGTCGGTTTTACCAGTAATAAGCTCCTCATCCATATAAATTTCACCTTCATAATCGGTATCCATTGTAGAAAGTAAATACAACAAAGTCGATTTACCACAGCCCGATTTCCCAACAATCGATACAAATTCACCATGATTAACTTGCAAGTTAATTTCTTTGAGTACCTGCAAACGCACAGGGTCATTGAAATACTTGGTTAATTTTTTGGTTTCTAAAACAATATTACTCATTATTTTCCTCTAATAATTTCTACTGGATCAACTTTACTGGCTTTGAGTGCTGGAAATAGTCCCGCAATAAAAGTAGTGATCAAGGCAAAGGTGATTCCTATGATATAAAACAACGGATTATAATTAATTGGAAATGTTTTTATAGTTGGTAATGCCGAAGTATTAAAAGGAATTACATCGATAATATTTGAGAAAAAATAGCCGAAAAGCAATCCCAAAACCCCACCACAAACACCAATAACCATGGATAAAACCATAAAAATCCATTTCACATCATTCCCTGAAAAACCAGTCGCTTTTAAAATGGCAATACTGTCCATTTTTTCAAAAATCATCATATTTAGAATGTTGTAAATGCCAAAACCGGCAACAATTAGCAAAACAATACCAACGGCATAGGAAATAATACTTCGAATACTAGTTCCTGTCTCAAATTGCGAATTAGTGGTTTGGTAATCTATAGCATCCGTTTGGTATTTTTCTCGAAATTCCTTGGATAAAGCGGGAGCCAACATGACATCGTGCAATTTCACCTGTATATCTGTAATATAACTTTTAGGAACTCCAAGTATCTTTTGCGCCATTGCCAACGATGTATAACTGGTAATATCGTCGATTTCAGCAATTCCGATTTGGATGATTCCAACAATTTTCATAGAAGCTAATCCGCCTTTGGGTGTGGTGATTTTAATAATATCTCCTTTTTTCAAAAGCATTTTATCTGACAATCCTTTTCCTATAATAATACTGTTGTTTTGTTGTAAATCTTCAATTTTTCCATCAACCATATAATCATTGAGGGAGAAAAGTTTTTGCTCAATTAATACATCAATTCCATTTACAACCCCTGAAATTTCAATAGTTCCTGAATTAAAAAACACTGGAGTATTAATTTTTGGAGCTACATCAATTACGCGAGAATCTTGTTTTAAACTATAAATAATTGATTTGGCATTGTAAATTGATTTTCCCTTATCTTTTGGTTTAATCGAATGGATAAAATTAACGTCCTTTTTGTCTTTTTTCGAGAGATTAATAGGTTGATTCTCGGATGGTTTTATTTCGTTATACAAACGAACGTGCGGGGTACGGTTTATGATCAATCCATCCAATAAATCATTCATTCCGTACATAAAACTAACTAACGTAATAAACATTGCGATTCCGAAAGTTACGCCAGCTCCAGCCACTACAGTTTGTTTGAGCCGGGAGCGCATTAAATGGGTAGCAATACTAAATAGCAGTTTAAAATTCATTATTTGGGCAAATAAATGGTTTCATTGGTTTTAAGTCCATGAAGAACTTCTATATTTTGATAATCCTGCAATCCAACTTTTATTTTCCGCTTTTCATCTTGGTTAACCAAGACATATTCATCACCCACTAAATAATTACGAGGAATGGTAATTACGTTTTTACGAGTTTGAATAATAATATTGGCCTCTGCGGTAAGATTGGGATATAATTTTTGAGGTGGATTTAAAAAGCTTGCTTCAATTTTGAATGTTCTTGAACGAGCATCCATGATGGGATAAATTTTTACAACAGAAGCTTCAAAAACCTCCCCTTTGTAACTATCCATGGTAACAAGGATTTTTTGACCTGTTTGTACACGAACCATGTCATTTTCATCAACATCCAATTCTAGCAAATAAGCGTTTTTCTTACCAATTATAGCCAAGGGTGTTTGAGTCGAAATTAATGTTCCTTCTTTGACTAAAACATCAAATAATTCTCCTGAAAAAGCGCTTTTTACGGTAAAGTCACTTTGCGATTTTTGACTAATTTTTAAATTAATAGAATTTCGGCTTTGCTCACTTTGCAATTGAATTTTAAGTTGAGACAATTGTTTTAATGCAGAAGCATAATTTGTTTTGGAATTTTTATAAGCCAACTCCGTTCTTTCTAAATCAACTTCCGAAATAGCATTATATTCACTAATATTTTTGCTGCGTTTGTAAATGGATTGGTCTAGAACAAGTTTGTCTTTTGCCGTTTGTACTTTGAGTTCCATTTCAGCAATTCTATCTTTAATGAGTAGGCTATTATTATTACTCAATTCGTAAGCTAGTTTTGCATTATCGGTATTTAATTGTGCTTTTTCACTTTCAATTTGAAATAAAGATTGTCCTTTACTAATCTCCTGTCCTACACTAACGTATGTTTTTTGCAAAAATCCATTTACACTCGAATACACCGTATATTGATTTTCGGCTTTGATGACGCCAGAAGCATATACACTTTCGGTTACAGTGCCAACTTTCGGTTGCATTTCTTCCGTTTTATTAGTAGAACAAGAGGCTAAAACGTAAAAACCCGCTAGTAGTATTTTTTTCATTTTAAAATACATTTCATTGATTCTATAAATTTACGGAATATGTTATTTATAAATATGCCTTTTGTCAGTTTATTCTTTATTGGAATCGAAGAAATGCGTAACTTTAATATTTAAAAAAATGCTATGACATTAAATGATATCACCCAACTTGTACATCAATTTCCTTTGACTGAAACCATACCCGTTTTGTTTTTAGGACATGGAAGTCCGATGAATGCCATTGAAGAAAACCAATTTGTGGCAGGCTTTAGGAATGTTGCCAAAACGATTTCGAAACCCAATGCTATTTTATGTGTTTCTGCCCATTGGTATACAAAAGGGACAAAAGTAACAGCAATGAAATTTCCGCCAACAATTCATGACTTTGGTGGTTTTCCTCAAGCACTCTTCGAAGTACAATACAATGCCATTGGTAGCCCAGAACTGGCAGAAACGACTAAAGCATTACTTCAACCAGTTTCGGTCGATTTAGATCATCAATGGGGTTTAGATCACGGAGCGTGGAGTGTTTTAAAACATTTATATCCCAATGCCGATATTCCCGTAATTCAATTGAGTATTGATTATACCAAATCGGCCGAGTATCATTTTGAATTAGCAAAAAAACTTCAATCACTCCGAAATAGAGGTATTTTAATTGTTGGAAGTGGCAATATTGTTCACAATTTACGAATGGTCGATTTTGCGAATATCAATAAAGTCGATTACGGTTACGATTGGGCTATTGAAGCTTACGAAACCATTAACAAATGTTTATTAGAGTCCAATTACAAACCACTACTTGACTACGAAAAACAAAGTAAAGCGATTCAACTAGCCATACCAACACCCGATCATTTTTTACCTTTAATTTATAGCTTGGGATTACAACAACCATCCGAATCCATTTCGTTATTCAACAATCATTTATTGGCTGGTTCTTTGAGCATGACAAGTGTCAAAATTGGCTAAATAAACATTATTTTTAAACTATATTTGTGCTTTAAAAAATACAAAATGCAACACATTATTGATCGCTTTATAAGCTATGTAACTGTCGACACTGAGGCAGATCCGAATTCAACTACAACTCCAAGTTCTGCTAAACAATGGGATTTGGCCAATCAATTAGTAACCGAATTAAAAGCAATCGGTTTGCAAGACGTTACCATTGATGACAAAGCTTATATTCAAGCTACTTTGCCAAGTAATATTGAAGAAAAAGTACCCACTATTGGTTTTGTTTCTCACTTTGATACTACACCCGATTTTACCGGTGCTAACGTGAAACCACAAATCGTTACAAATTATGACGGTGGTGATATCGTCTTAAATGCCGAACAAAACATAATTTTATCTCCTTCTTACTTTGAAGATTTATTGTTATACAAAGGCCAAACGTTAATTACAACCGATGGTACGACCCTTTTAGGTGCCGATGACAAAGCCGGTATTACCGAAATTGTGACGGCAATGGAATATTTAATCCAAAATCCGAATATCAAACACGGAACAATTAAAGTAGGTTTTACCCCTGATGAAGAGATTGGTCGTGGTGCTGATTTCTTTGACGTGGAGAAGTTTGGTTGCGATTGGGCTTACACGATGGATGGTAGTCAAATTGGCGAATTAGAATATGAAAATTTCAATGCGGCTGGTGTCAAATTAAAATTTAAAGGCAAAAGTGTGCATCCTGGCTATGCCAAAGGAAAAATGATAAATGCGATGACCTTAGCGGCTAAATTCATTACCGCACTACCTACAGGCGAAACACCTGAAGAAACTCAAGATTACGAAGGATTTTACCACGTAGTTCACTTGGATGGTAGTATTGAAGACGCGAATGTACAATTAATTATTCGTGACCACGATAGAAGCAAATTTGAAGCTAGAAAAGTCCACATTCAAAAAATGACTGACGATTTGAATACTAAATATGCCAAACAATTTGGAGCCAATATCGTAGAAGTAGAAATTAAAGACCAATACTATAATATGCGTGAAAAAGTAGAACCAGTTATGCATATTGTTGACATTGCCGAACAAGCTATGAAAAACTTAGGCATCACCCCAATTGTAAAACCGATACGTGGTGGTACCGATGGTTCTCGTTTGTCGTATATGGGACTGCCTTGTCCAAATATTTTCGCAGGCGGCCATAATTTTCACGGAAAATATGAATACGTTCCGGTAGAAAGCATGCAAAGTGCCATTGATGTTATTGTGGAAATTGCGCAATTAGTTGCGAAACAGAAATAAAATCGACTTTGGAATACATTCAGAAGAAGTGGAACAGCCCAAAAAAACCTGGCACAGCAACGAATTGTGGGAAAAAGAAATAGATTTTCTGCAATCTATACTTTCCAAAACAGCCTTGGTTGAAATGACCAAATGGGGTGGTATTGTCTATATCTATAACGGAAAAAATGTTGTGGGACTTGGTGGTTTTAAATCCTATGTTGGCTTGTGGTTTTTTAATGGTGTATTTCTAAAAGATCCATATAAAGTATTAGTAAGTGGCAACGAAGGAGTGACAAAAGCACTGCTTCAATGGCGATTTAATGCTTTCGAAGAAATTGAAGAAAAAAAAGTATTAGCTTACCTTTTAGAAGCCATTACTATTGAAAAAGAAGGAAAGGTTCACAAACCTGAAAAAACACCATTAAGTATGTCTGCGTATTTTCAAAATTTCTTAGCCGCCGAAAAACTTAATGATTCTTTCGAAAAGTTCAATTTAACTAAGAAAAAGGAATTTGTAGAATATATTGATACGGCCAAACAAGATAAAACAAAACTTTCCAGTTTGAACAAGATAAAACCAATGATACAAAATGGAATTGGTTTAAATGACAAATACCGATAAAAAAGAAAGCCTTTCAATTGAAAGGCTTTCTTTTTTATATTGAAAAAGTGAAAACTACTTTTTATTTACTGCCGCCGATAATTCTACAGAAATCGCAGAACGCTCCATTTTAATTTTACCCGACATTGTCTCTATGATAACGGTTGTATCGGCCAATTCGGCAATTTTACCGTGCATCCCGCTTTTAGTCACAATTTTATCTCCAACTTTAAGAGAGGATTCGAAGGCTTTTTCTTTTTTAATTTTAGTTTGTTGTGGTCTAATCATAAAAAAATAGATCACCACAAACATTAAGGCTAATTGTATAATTAGAGTTGTATTTTCCATTTTAGTGTTTGTTTTTAATATTAGTATTTGAAGGTAACTCTACCGTTTTTCCATTGGCATCAACAATATTGGCTTTAAAAGTCAATACTTCATTTCCTTCCAATGTGTTCGCAAGCAAACTAACCGTTTTGGTTTGTTTTCCAAATTTTCCTGCCGAATTGAATACAATTTTTATTTCACCTGTCTCCCCTTTTTTCACAGGAGTTCTAGTCCATTCCGGAGCAGTACAACCGCAAGAAGGTCTCACTTCTATAACAGTTAAATCATTTTTTCCGGTATTTTTAAATTTGAAGATGTGCTCAACTTTATCTCCTTGTTTGATGGTTCCAAAATCAAATTCTTTGGCATCAAATTCTATAACAGGATAATCTTCAGGTTTAAGTTTTTTCTTCATCGAATCATCTTGCATAGACAATAGACCTGGAGGCATCACTTTATTGGTTGCCACATCAATTTGTTGTTCAGGAAACTCGTTTTTATTTTTACAAGAAGTGGCTGCAAAAATTGCTACAAGAGCAATCATTTTCATACTATTTTTAATCATAAAACAAAAATTACATTAATCCGCGACCCGTTTTTTTAAGTTTTCCGTTGGCGGTAAAATCTTTTACTAAATTATCTAAAATTCCGTTGATAAATATAGAACTTTTTGGAGTAGAATATTCTTTAGCTAATTCTAAATATTCGTTAATTGTTACTTTAACAGGAATAGAAGGAAATTTCAACAATTCACAAATGGCCATTTTTAAGATGATAGAATCAATTTCTGCAATACGATCAGATTCCCAGTTGGGTGTTTTATCTGCATATTCTTTTCCTAAAGCGGCTTCGTTTAAAATTGTTTTTCTAAAAAGCTGAGAAGCGTAGTCTTTGTCTTCTTCATCGTTGTATAATTTTGGCACTACAAAATTACCATTTTCGGTATTTTGAATTGACTTTAATTGCTTGTTAATTAAGGTATTTACTAATGGCACATCATCAATCCAAGTTAATTTGTGATCTTCAAGGTATTCATACAATTTAACGTTTGGTGCAATTAGATCTGTAAAAATGGCAACAACCAATTCTTTATCTTCTTCGAAAGTTGTATCGGACTTACTCATGTAAGTGTCATACAGATTACTTTCTTTAATTTCATTTAAAAGAATGGTGATGTACTCGTCATTTACTTTCCAATTGGTAATTTTTCTTTTTTCTAAAGCAATAGACAGCGAATTATTATCCTCTAATAATTGAAGTACTTTATTGTTTATGAATTTTAAGTTTGGATTTTTCTCAGCTTTGGTTGCTAAATGTTTGTTTCTTGAAATTTCAATGAATTCTAACTCTTTTTTTCTAATTTCTACTAATGTAGAAACCATAATTAGATACAAATCTTGAACATTTTCGATACTTTGAAATAGGAACTTTTCTTCTTTTTCAATATTATCAGAATGATTTTGATGCATAGCATATAGGGTTTGCATCACTTTTAGTCGAATATGTCTTCTATTTAACACCTGTGTAAGAACTTTTAAAATTAAGGAAGCGAAAGAATCTCTTTCGCTCCGCAAAAATACAATTTTATTTAAATCTATAAAGAGATAAAAACACTAATTTAATTCATCAATTAATTTTTAATGATTTTTTTAGTACTATACTTCCCATCGGCGATTATTTTAACCAAATAAATTCCATTGGAGTAATTTGTTAAATCGATAGTTGTTTCAGAAGCAGACATGAAATCCGTTTTCACAAATATTTTTTTACCTGTAATATCTGTAATTTCAATTTTCTCTGGAATTACATTTCCTAATCTAATATTAATCAAATCATTAAATGGATTAGGGAAAATTGAAATGTTTTCTAGCATAAACTCGGTAGTACCTAATACAGCTGGTAAAGGAGATTGCCATACACCACGACCAAAAGTAGCAGCCGTAATATTATTATCTACATAATTGATCTCTAAATCGGTAACTTTAACATTAGGCAAATTTGTTTCAAAAGCTTGCCAAGTCGTCATTGAATCGTCTATATAATATACTCCTAAATTGGTTCCTACATATAACGGATTATTAGTATTTAAAGCTTGATGTTTAATGCAAAATTTACCTATTGATGGCAAACCAGAAGCTATATTCGCAAAAGTAGTTCCACCATCGGTTGATTTTAAAGCTTGTCCAGAGGTGCCCGAAGTGGTAATATAAACGATATTACTTAAAGTAGAATGCACACACAAAGAAGTTACTGCCGACGAAGCTGTATACGCCAATGTAAAATTAATACCCTTATCAATACTCTTGTAAATTTGTGAACCATTAATAACATACATAATATTGTTGTTACTAGAATCAATTTCAACTAATTCAACATCGCCTGAACCAAAACTAGTTGTGTTTTGTTGTACCCAAGCATTACTC
>JAGORP010000043.1 GCA_018062725.1 Flavobacterium sp. | reverse complement strand
ACTTTAATGAGGTTATAATTGCCTCAGCGATCGAAACATCCATGGGTAATGCTGGATATCCAACATCGGTTGCCTGGTCGTAAATTAGTGAACCCTCAATTACTTTGTTTATGCCAACTTTAAACCCTGAAGTGGCAGAAAAATTCATTTTCCTGAATTGAGAAAACAGTACTTCTACATCGTTTCCAGCTTTGTAATTTTCGGCATCGCGCAACATAAAATCGGCGTCAACATAGTACAAACTATCGGCGTAATTTACTGACGTTCCGATTATTTTTTGTTGATTATTGGTTTCAAAACCTGAGTTTACATTGAAATTCCATTTTCTATCACCAAAGTTGTTTTTGTTCCTTTTTAAATCGATCGAACCACCAATAGTGCTGCCATGGCAAGCGCCTTCTTGACCCGAAGAAATCGTAGCTTCTGATAAATTGGAAACTTCGACATAAGATGTTATTGGGTCCATTTTGTCGGTACAAGCACCAAAAATCCTCATTCCGTCGATTGTGATCAATGTCCGTTCGGTGGGCATTGAATTGATAATGGGTTCCCAAGCATACGCACCGCGTTTGATCATATCTACTTTAGCCGATTTTTGCAGATACTCATCAATTGAGGTTAGAGGTTTCGTTTGCTTTTCTGAAAGCTCTATTTTTTTTCCAATGATTACTACCTCATTTAAAATTTGCGGAAGTAATGAATCTTGAGTTGTCTCCTGCGAAAATGAAAATAGAACTGAAAATAGAAAGCTGTAGGCAATATATTTTTTCATAATAGAGGTTTAAAAAGGTCAAAAGACAATAGTGTCAGATGACCTTTTTAAGAATTAAATTAGAATTCTATTTCAAAATAAATACTGCTATCGTTAACCGTGCTGGTAATCTCTTCGCCTTTTACGATTGTTCCATCAGGTTGTGCTAACTGAAGATTTATTTTCCAATAACCTGTCATTGTTAACGATAATTTTCCGTTGTATAGATCGCCTGTAGTAGTCTGAGTTGCATGAACATTATTTGGAGAACTGTGATTTCCCATACTTGGCATTCGCGGATCAATTTTTACCGTGTAACCATCAACTATAGGGAAAGTCATCATGTCCTGCATTCTCCAAACGCCGACAACCAAGTCATTAACAGCAACTTTAGGATGATGTGGATCAACGTAAGCTACCAAATACCGTACACCATCTGAGCCCATGAATGTGTTTACAGTTCTTTTCGCCGATGCAGGAACATTAATCATAGATGTCATCGAATACGCAACATTATCTATCGTGTAATCAATTTTTAAATCCCAATATTCTGTTGCATTTTGCGCCATTTGGAACATGATATATCCTTCATATAACGTACCGTCAGCAGTAACTTTTTCAACAGCTGAATTCGGACAAGAATGATTCATCATTGCCATGTGCATCATTGGTAACCAAGAAACTTCTGCATTTTTAACATATTGATTGTTGGCATTACTTTTAATTCGTAATTTGATTTCGTTATACCCTTGAACCGTTGTCCCGGTATGCGAATACAATTCGATGGTATGTGTAGTATTTATAATTTCTTTGAATTTTGTTAAACCATCTAATTCGTTAACAGTTGGAGTTGTGGCATCATCGTCGCTTGAACAAGAGGTGAATGCAATTGTCATCACAAAAATGACCAAGATATTTTTTAAAAGTGTTTTCATTTTTTTTAAATAAAGTGTATACTATAGTGTGTCTAAAAAGAATTCTTTTTAAACGATTTTGGATATAGAAATCCTGTCAATTCGGTAATTGAATTGAAAATATAGCAATGATTAAACGACGAGATTACTTTCGTCCAAGTAATCGGATAGTTGCTTGCTAAGATTTTAAGGAATAGTGGTTGGTGGATGAAAAACGGAGCAACTTACCGAGTGAAAGTATAGGTTGGCATAGTTATCTCCAATAGAAGTTTTAGTATGAAAATAAATTTGTCTAAAAGATATTTCGGTTACTTCGTTGCAGAATAAAAGTTCGATTTTTTGGGTGTAACTGATTTTTTTATCAGAATTAGTAGGTTTTTCTCCCAAAGGTTCAATATCTGATGCTTTGGCTAATTCCTTCATTAAATGGCATTTACCATTACATTTTAGCTCTGGTTTGGCTTTGTTTTCGCAGAGTACAGTTGAAATATAATCGTAGTTCACTAGGTAATCTACAACCGGAAGAATCGGTTTTAAGACAAGGGCAAGGATTACTATGATTATAATTTTCTTCACAAGGCAAATTTACAACGAATAAAAGGCCCTATTATATGATTATGGTCATATTTTTAGTAAATTTATAAAAAGTAATTTTGTAACCATAAGTTGAAATCATCAATAAACAAAGGTGTTTACAACTTAAATCACAGATCGTCCATCATGCAAATAGATTTAGATTTACTCTATACTTGGGGTGCAATTGCCAAAGAATATAAGAAAAATGATATTATTATCAGCGAAGATGAAGTAGCTCATTACTATTTTCAGGTTGTTGAAGGTTGTGTGCGAATGTTTAATTCCAACGATGAAGGAAAAGAATTTACACAAGGATATTTTTGCAATGGCCAAAGTTTTGGAGAACCACCGTTATTTATTGATGAAAAATATCCTGCGACCGCTGTGGCTTTTCAAGATTGTAAAATTGTAAAACTCTCGAAAGATAAGTTTTTGAAGATTTTAGATGAATATCCTTCCATTCAAAAGCAATTTCTGATTTTGATGGCAAGACGCATTCACGGCAAGGCCAAAACATCAAAAGACATCATCAACCAGAAACCTGAATTTAGAATTTTAGCCTTTTTAAACGCGCATAAAAAAGGTCATGGTGACCACAAAGAATTAGTTCCGTTTACGAGACAAGAAATTGCAAATTTTACGGGCTTGCGGGTAGAAACCGTCATTCGAGCTTTTGCAAAAATGAAAACCGCAAACAAAATTGAAATCAATAATCATAAAATCTATTACTAATGCCATTAAACAGTAAGTTTTGGTTAAAATTTTCGCTACTAAATCTCTTCATTGTTGCTCTTATCGGACTTTTAATGCGTTATAAAATAGGTTTCGAATTCCCTTTTTTAGACCAAAAACATTTGCAGCATTCGCATTCACACTTTGCTTTTTCGGGCTGGATATCTCATACTTTAATGGTATTGATGGTTGGATTTTTAGAAAAGAGAATTGAAAAAAGAGACAAGAATACGGAGCATAGACTAAGTAGAAAGTATAGTTTGGTTTTAATAGCTAATTTAATTTGCGCATACGGAATGTTGATTTTCTTTATCATCCAAGGTTACGGAATGATTTCTATTTTCTTCTCATCATCATCTATCGTCGTTGCGGGTGTTTTTGCTTTATTTTATTTCAAAGATTTAAGGCAAATAGCCGACGATGATTTGTCTAAAAATTGGTTTAAAGCTGCGCTTTTTTTTAATTTATTTTCATCATTAGGTACTTTTGCTTTAGCTTATATGATGGTTACAAAAAACATTCACCAAAATGAATATTTAGCCTCCATTTATTACTATTTACATTTTCAATATAATGGATGGTTTTTCTTTGCTTGTATGGGATTATTGACTGCCTTTCTTAATTTGAAATCGTCTGAAAACGTATTTTTCAACAGAACTTTTTGGTTGTTTTTTATCGCGTGTATTCCTGCTTATTTTCTTTCGACACTTTGGTTGGATTTACCGACATGGGTTTATATAGTAACGGTAATTTCCGCTTTTGTACAAGTTTATGCTTGGTTCCGATATTTGATTATCATTGTAAAAACACGACGTGAATACCTTCAAAATTTCCCCTACTTTTTACGCTATGTGCTGCTTTTTGTTGGTTTTGCGTTGAGTATAAAATTTTTGCTCCAGTTGGGTTCAACGATACCGGTTTTAAGTCAGCTTGCGTACGGATTTAGACCTATTGTAATTGCTTATTTACATTTGGTTCTACTGGCTGTAATTACGTTGTTTTTGCTTTTTTATATGTATGCCACGCACCTGATTCATTTTAATAAACCCATAAAAATAGGTGTAATTATATTCTCAGTTGGTGTAGTGCTAAACGAAATAATCTTAGCCATTCAAGGTGTTGCTGCGTTTTCCTATACTTTAATTCCGTTTATAAACGAAATGCTTTTTGGAGCGGCACTGGTATTAGTTCTTGGCATCGGAATTACCGCTTTTTATTCTATAATAAAAGTTAAAAATCCTCCTGTATTATGATTACACTCATAAAATAACTGTTTTCTAATTAGGTACTTTGTACGTATAATTTGAAAGTATATATTATGAAAAAATCAATTAAATCATTGTTATTGGCGAGTTTATTTATGGCTATGGGTTGCAAACAAAGTGATCAAGCTGCTAATGAATCTACATCAGAAACTACTGAAGTTACCTCAGGCGGACAAGAAAATGTAGTGGACGAAACTTCGGTACCCAACATTGTTCAAACTGCCGTTGGAAGTAAAGATCACACAACATTAGTCACAGCAGTGAAAGCTGCCGGATTAGTAACATCGTTGAGCAATGCCGGACCATTCACGGTTTTTGCACCCACAAACGCTGCGTTCGATAAATTGCCTGCTGGAACAGTTGAAGGTTTATTAGAACCAGAGAAAAAAGGAGATTTAGAAAACATTTTAGGGTATCACACGTATGTTGGAACGCTTAAAATCGAATACATGAACGACGGACAAGAGTTTGATATGGTGTATGGTGGAAAAGTAAAAATCACTAAAAAAGGTGAAAAAACTTTTGTAAATGGCTCGGAAATAGTTGCATCAATTCCAACTGGAAACGGAATCATTCATGTTATTGGCGATGTGCTTTTACCGAAATAGAATAATTATTAATTCAAATAGTGTTTTTTTTATTAAAGAGAAAAGCGTGAATTGTCGTAGTTCACGCTTTTTGTGATTTAAATCATATTTATAGCCAGAGAATTTTACTCAATTTGCAGAGCGTATGCATACTTAATTATGAAACCTTATAAAAAACGTCTTTTCATTTTACTACTTCTTATTAGTATATTTTCAATTTATAATTTTAGCATATATACTTCAATAACTGATTATGGCACAATTCATCTTTCTAAAAAAGCCATTCAAGGCGAAAATATTTGGCTACAAAACAACTGCAATTCTTGTCATCAACTTTATGGTCTTGGCGGTTATCTTGGTCCTGATTTGACTAATGTGTATTCCAATAAAAATAAAGACGAATATTACTTAAAGGCTCTGTTAAACAGCGGTGTGAAATCAATGCCGAAATTTCAGTTTAATAACACTGATCAAGAAGCTTTAATCCAATTTTTAAAAGAAGTAGATAGGACAGGTTACTATCCAAATACCCCCGTAGAAATAAAGCCTAATGGTTGGGTTGTCATAAAATATAAAAATGAAAACCATGGCAAATAATAAATATCCTTTTTACTTTATTGCTGTTGGCTTAATTTCATTAATGCTTGGATTACTTTGCGGATTATTATCTGGCTTTCAGTATGTTGTTCCTAGTTTTATAAAAGGAATGTTGCCTTTTAATGCAATACGTCCTTTGCACACGTTTTTTGTGGTTTCTTGGATTTTACTATCAGCCATTGGAGGCATTTATTATTACATCAAACCAGTCAATCAAAACCTTATAAAAGTCCATTTTTGGTTGTTTATTGTAACTGGAATTGGAATTATTTTTTCGTATTTATCAATGAATTTTGCAGGAAAGGAATATTTAGAATTTCCGAGCTATTTCTATTTCCCAATTGTTTTAGGTTGGATATTATTTGGCGTTACCTTTTATAAAACCATGTTGCCAAACTTTAAAAATTGGCCAGTTTATAACTGGATGTGGGCAACAGGAATTGTTTTTATGATCTATCATTTTACCGAAGCGCATTTGTGGATGTTGCCGTATTTTAGAGATAATTTTATTCAAAATATAGCAATGCAATGGAAATCGGGTGGTTCGTATGTTGGTTCATGGAATTTATTGGTGTATGGAACGGCTCTATTTGTAATGTCCAAAATAAGTAACGATGGAAGTTATACCCAATCTAAAAAAGCATTTTTCTTTTATTTTCTTGGACTGACCAATTTAATGTTTGGCTGGGCACATCATATTTATATAATTCCAACCGCGCCATGGATTAGATATTTAGCATATGCAATAAGCATGACCGAATGGATTATTCTATTTTCGATTATTTATGATTGGAAAAAAAGTTTATCCGAAGAAAAGAAAATCGAATTCTCATTCGCTTACAAATTGATGCTTATGGCTGATTTTTGGGTGTTTTTGAATATCATTTTAGCTTTATTAATATCAATTCCGTCAATCAATTTATTCACTCACGGAACGCATATTACGGTGGCCCATTCTATGGGAACAACTATCGGAATTAACACTTTAATTCTTTTATCGTCAATTGCTTATATTATAGAAACTGAAAATCCGTTTACAAAATCTTCACTAAAAAAGCTTACTTTGGGAATTAAAATATTTCATATTTCGTTTGTGTTATTTTGGATAACGCTTCTCATTTTGGGAGTAAAAAAAGGATATTGGACATTTTTTAGTCAACACATTTCTTTCGGTAAATTTCAGGATTCATTGCATTGGATGTATGTAGTATTCACCTTTTTTGGAATTGGAATTTTGGTAGGATTGTATGTTGTTATTTTTGAATTTCTGAAAAGATTGAAATTAATTTCTAAAAATAACATTGAAATTTGATGCACTAGAAAATTCAGTTTCTTTAATTCTTACTGATGAGTTTAAATTTCCAAGTGTTGCTACATTGTTTTTAAATGATTGCACATAATAATTCCCGGTATATTTTTTCGCATCAAGATAACGGATCATTTCGTTCATTTCTGAATTTGAGATTAATTCAGAATGATAAGTGGTTCTTATTTCAAATTGAATAGTATTCTTCAAAAGAAATTCAAATGATTTTTCAAAAGGTTGAAACAAATCTGATTTTGTAATTTCCTTGAACTTCTCTTTTGGGGCTTTAAAATCTAACGCTACATAATCAATTAGGTTTTCGATTATTAACTGTTCCAAAACTTTTGGATTAGAACCATTGGTGTCAATTTTTACCAAAAACCCCATAGTTTTTATTTCTTGTATTTGCTGCAAAATATTTTTATGCATCAAACATTCGCCACCGCTTAAAACAACGGCATCGAGCAAGCCTTGTCTAGATTTTAAGAAAGAAATTGTTTCAGAAAAAGTAAAGGTTCCTTTTCCTAAAACAATTTCGGGATTATAACAATACAAACACCGCATATTACAGCCCGCATACCAAATAATGCACGCCGATTTATTAGGATAATCTAATAATGTAAAAGGTGTTATACTGTGAATAGGTTTCGCTAACACTGACTTTCTTTAAAATGCACACGCTGTTTGTGTTCGCCTTTTTTTCCAATATTAAAACTTTCAACAGGTCTGTGATAACCCATTACTCTGGTGTAAACCAAGCATTTAATTCGCAAATGCTGATTTTGTTCTAAAACTACGTTAGTCTTTGTTTTCATAATTTGGGTGGTTTTGATTTTCAATAATTTGTTCGTCACATTTTGGACAATATTCATGTTCACCGTTCAAATATCCATGAATTGGGCAAACACTAAATACAGGAGTGACTGTAATATAAGGTAATCTGAACTTGGTTAAAACTGTTTTTACAAAGTTCTTACACGCTTCTGGCGAGCTAATTCTTTCATTCATATACAAATGCAAAACCGTTCCACCAGTGTATTTGCATTGCAGTTCATCTTGCATCAATAAAGCTTCAAAAGGATCTTGAGTAAAATCTACTGGAATTTGCGAACTATTGGTATAATAAATATTTTCTCCCATTCCTGCTTGAAGAATATTTGGATACCGCTTTTTATCTTCCTTGGCAAAACGATAAGTAGTTCCCTCAGCAGGAGTTGCTTCAAGATTATATAGATTTCCTGTTTCCTCTTGATATTCTTTCATTCGATGCCGGATGTAATCTAAAACTTCTATACAAAAATCATTTCCGAAAATGGTGGTAATATCATCTTTGCCATTAGTAAAATTACGAACCATTTCGTTCATTCCGTTTACTCCAATTGTTGAAAAATGGTTTTTAAAATGAGGTAAATATCGCTTCGTATAAGGAAACAATCCTCTATCATACATGTCTTGAATAAAGACTCTTTTTTTCTCTAATGTAGATTTAGAAATCTCCATCAGTTTATCTAATTTTGTAAAGAGCGCGTCTTTATCGCCTTCGTATAAATAACCCAATCGAGCCATATTTATAGTTACAACTCCAATACTTCCAGTCATTTCAGCACTTCCAAAAAGACCGTTTCCTCTTTTTAGCAATTCTCTTAAATCGAGTTGCAAACGACAGCACATACTGCGAACAGCGTTGGGTTTATACGCACTTTCATTTTCAACTTTATTTCCGTTTTCATCCAATTTGTATTGGCTTCCAATAAAATTTTGAAAATAAGAAGACCCAATTTTCGCTGCGTTTTCAAAAAGAATTTCGGTATTTTCTCCATTCCAATCAAAATCTTCTGTGATATTAACAGTTGGAATTGGAAATGTAAATGGTTGTCCATTGGCATCTCCTTCCGTCATTACTGTATAATACGCTTTGTTTATCAAATTCATTTCTTCTTGAAAATGCTCGTAACGCAAATCCGTTGGTTTATCCACACCACGACGATTAGCTTTAACTAATAAATCATGATTGAAATTACCTTCAAAGAAATGATGATTATTTTTAGTTGGAATTTGAGTTTTCAAGTCATCTGGAACAATCCAATCTAACGTAATATTGGTAAATGGCGATTGTCCCCAACGTGCTGGAACATTCAAGTTGTAAACAAAACTGCGAATGGCTTTCAACACATCATCGAAAGACAAATTACCCTTGAAAACATAAGGTGCCAAATAGGTGTCAAACGAACTAAATGCTTGCGCACCTGCCCATTCGCTTTGCAATATACCGAGAAAATTTGCCATCTGACCCAATGCTTCCCTGAAGTGGGATGGAGGTTTACTTTCAACTCTACCACGAACTCCATTAAAGCCATCATTGAGTAAAACTCGCAAACTCCAACCTGCACAATATCCTGTTAAGCAATCTAAATCATGAATATGTATATCTCCATTTCGATGGGCGTAACCTTCTTCTTTTGAATAGACTTTGTCCAACCAATAATTGGCTATGATTTTACCAGCAACATTATTGACCAATCCTGCATTAGAATAAGAAGTATTGGCATTGGCATTTATTCTCCAATCGGTTTGCGAAATATATTCTTCGATGGTTTGTGTGCTGTCAACATAACTGGTATCATCGTTTAGTCCTTCAACATGTTCACGTTGTAGTTTTCGAGTATGGCGATATAACATAAACGAACGCATGACTGTGAAATATTCTTTTTGGAAGAGGACTTTTTCAATTATATCTTGAACCTCTTCAACAGCCCAAGTATCCTTTCTTTTAATTGAAGATATAACACTGTCAAAAACGTTTTGGTCAAATGGGATAAAAACGCTTTCAAAACATTTCTTAATTGCGTCTTTTATTTTATAGGATTCGAACGGTTTATAATCCCCATTTCTTTTTATTACATATTTCTCCATAAAATTTGCTATAAATTTTGTTACTTAAAACACTAATTTTTGCTCCATTTCCTTTGCTTTTTCAAAGAGTATATTATTCTCTAAATGAATGTGTTTGTGTAAATCTTCTTCGTATTCTTTCAGCATGCCAAAAGTTACCTTATACGTTTCACAAGCATCATTTGGAGGAGTATATCCATTTGTTAATTTAGCAATTTCAACAAACAAATCGCCTTCGGTTTCGTGTTCTTGTTTAAGCATTGCAATTGGGTTTTCGACAGATCCGAAACCTGGTTGTTGAATGTTTTCGTTGTTCTTGATAGCATTGGTCATGATTTTGATATAGGGAAATAAAATGGATTCTTCTTTTTGAAGATGTTGCAACAAATCAGTTGCACTGACGCTGAACAAGTAGTTTATTTCAAAAAGTTCCGGATGTCGATCGCCATGTACTTTGCATAATTTATCGAGATACGCTGATAAAACTGGAGTTTTTTCTTGAACATAAGCGTGGTGGGTTTCTAAAATATAATCGATTAATAGAGTAGGAGAGAAAGATTTAAAATCGATTTCAGATGAAGAACTAGAATTCAGAACCGCATTAATTTCGCTCTCAATTTGATGTAAATCTAACCCTTTTGTCTGGCACACTTCTTCTAGTGTTTTATCGCCTTTGCAGCAAAAATCAATTTTATATTTTGAAAATAGGGCTGCCGTTCTAAAGTCTTGCGCAACATAAGCGCCAATGGTCTTTTTCTGCACTGTATCCATGATTTTTAAATTTTATTCAAAGGTAGTTTCAAACAAAATTTAAAAATATGAGTGCAATCATAACGGATCTAGTTTCCTTGAATCAGTATAATAACCTATGGTTTTTTATCGCAACGCGCGTAACTACAATGTAAACGAAATCATGCATCATAAAAAATTCAAATAAACTTAAGACAAGGTTTTATACATCATTACGGCGGAAATGTTCATCGCTCGGTTTTTGATTTCCTCTGCTTTTGCGCCTTCAAATAGTTTGTCGACCGTTTGATTAAAGAGTTGGTTCCAATGGTGAAAATGTTCTTGATTCATGGTGCTCTTTTGATGCAGTTCTTTGTGAACGGCCATTGGACTGCCGCTGTAGTTGGCAGAATAGAACAATATGTTTTCCCAGAAGTTGTACATTTTTGGCAGATGTAATTCCCAATTGACTTTAGCGACATCGGTAAATAAGTAACCAATAACGTCATCGGTTTTTACCTTTTCGTAAAAAGCATTTACTAGCTTTTCGATGTCTTTTCGATTTCTAATATCTGTTTTCATCTATTCTGTTACTAATTAAATGTATCTGAAATTACGCCCTAGATTACAACTAAAGATTTTATAAGTCTTTCTTATTGAATTTTCGCAACGAAATATAAAACGGAACAATCGCCCATAAACTCAACAATAAAAATGAAATTACTAATCCCGTTGATGTCCCAAAAAAATCTTTAAAAATAGCACCCGAATACCCCATCATGGCAGAAACATCAAGGTGTAATAGAATTTGAATTCGAGCCAAATCAATCGGACTAAACGCTGTAATTCCGACCATTGCATTTTCGATTGGGTATTCTTGAAATTGGAATAATAAAAACAGAACCAATCCGTCAAAAAGCAAGGCAAAAAACAACCATGTCATGATCGCAATTCCGATTCCTTTCGCCTTATCTCTGGTTAGAATGGAACTCAGAAAAGCTAAAGCTGTAAAAATTACGGTAATCAAACAGCCGTTAAGTAACATCATGACCCCAATACTATCCGGTGAATTGACTAGTAATGGAATTCCGGCGCCCACAAAAAATGCCAAAATCATAGAAAGGGTGAGTCCGAGAAATAAACTGATCCAAATTTTTCTTCGTTTAATAGGTTGACTTAACAAAAGCTCAATAAATTCGGAACTGTTGTACACATAAATTGTTGCAAAAAGTATCGATACTAAAGGAACGGTGAATAAAATTACGTTCAAAATTGTCAAAATTCCTTTAGCCGAATTGTCTTCCAATGCGAACGAACTCCATGACAAAATGGCCAAAATGATGGTGTAGGCCAACACTATTTTGCTCTTGAGAATATCGAGTAATATGATTTTTATTATTCTGTTCATGATACAATGGCGAGTTTCGGATTGCGAGTTTTGGGTTGCTTTTGTTTTAGAATGCTTGCTATGGCTTTTGAAATTTTAGTCTCGTTGGTTTCGGATTTTAAATCTTCTACTTTTTTATGAAAATGAACTTCACCATCCTGCATGAAAATGATTTCGGTGATCAAGTCGTCTAACTCGCTCAAGAGATGTGAGGTTATAAAAACAAGTTTTCCCTTTTCCTTTTCTTTTATAATTTTTTCTTTCAAAGTTTCAGAGGCCAATGGATCTAATCCTGCTGTCGGTTCGTCTAAAATCAATACTTCTGGATTGAATAAAAAAGCTAAGACGGCGCTTACTTTTTGCGTTGTTCCGCCTGAGAGTGTTCGCATTTGTTTATCGAATATTTTTTCTAATTCAAAGGCTTTAAGCAACTCTTCATCCAATTCGTGATTTGAATTTCTGATTTTTTTGATCATGTCCATGATTTGTCCAATCGTCATATTATCGGGATAGCGACCAATTTGCGGCATATAACCTATTTTTTCGCGGTAGATGTATTCGCCTAAAACCGATTTACCGTTGAACTCAATCGAACCGCTACTGGGTAAAACCATTCCTAAAATTGATTTTATCAAGGTTGTTTTTCCGCAACCATTTGGTCCAATCAGCGCGATACATTCTCCACTTTTACATGAAAGCGTTACGTCTTTTAACACTTCTAATTTGCCGAATTTCTTGCTTATGTTCTTAATCTCTATCATAGTGGCAGTGATTTCATTAACGGCGTTTTATCTACAAAATTATCGGGTGTGATACTGGGTAACACTTTTTCAGATTTGTCTAAAAGTGTAATCATAAAGCTTCGATATAACAGCATGGCAGAAGGTGTTTTTTCGGTTAAAACCGCAAACAAACTCAAGGGATGATAAGGCACGTCACCAATTCCGTTTTTATCTAAATCATAGCCTTCATATTTATCCCAATAATTGGCATTAAAGGTGTTTAAAACCAAACTACCATTGGTGCTAATGTCGAATGTATTTTTTAGGTAATTATTGTTCACAATTTCGTTATCCATGCAACTGGCTTGAATTTTCATTCCCCAACCGTTGGATTCAAAAACATTTTTTTCAACTTTGATTCTCGAAGTTCCTTCCATGTAAATACCCGAGGTGTTTCGCGCGAATCGGTTGTTAAAAATATAACTGTCTGAAATATCTTTGAGTAGCAAACCGTAAGCAGAATCGCCCCAATTTTCCGCAAAATAGTTATTGAACATTTTTACGTTTTTGGTGTACATGACGGCAACTCCAGCACCATTTTTTTTGAACACATTGGAGACATACGTATCACTATGTGAAAACATAAAATGCAGTCCATATCGAATGTTATTGGTGCTTATGTTGCGCCAAATTAATGAGTCGTAAACGAATTCAAAGTAAATTCCGTCTCGGTGTCCGTCAATTCGATTGGCAATAATTAAAATATCGTTCGATTTCCAACAGTGAATTCCGTTACCGAGTTGCTGTTCTTCAGTTCCGTATGCTTTAAGATAATTATTTTTTATGGTACATTTTTGACAATTTTGTAAGTAGATACCGAAAAAATTATCATCTAATACATTGTTTTGAATAAGCACATGACTTCTGTTGTATACCTTTATCCCACATGGATCGGTGATTGTGGCATAAGCAGATTTGATTATTTTGAATCCATCTATGACGACACTATCTGCATGAATAGATACAACTTCATGTTTTTTTTGGCCATCTAAAGTGGGTAAACCTTTGCCTATAAAAACAAGTCGTTTATCAATTGTGATAGTGCCTTCTTTATAATGTCCACCATGAACTATAACAGTATCTCCAGCTTTAGCTAATGCAATAGCTTTTTTTACGGATTGTATTTCATGTCTTTTTCCAACATGAATCGTTGTTGCATGAAGTGAAAATGAGCAAAGAAGAATATATAGTAGGTATTTCATGTTAATTAATTATTTCTTTCCACGAAATTGGATTGGCGTTAAATTTTTTAGCTAAAACCAGTGCTTCGTTGTTGGTTTTAACCGCGATGATGTTTCCGTGCATCGGACTATTAATGTCGCCACCTTTTATGTAATGAGCCGTTTCGGCCGGAATTAAAACATTATTTTGATTGAAATCATGAATGTAAAACGACTTAATCTGCACTGCTGAATTTTCTTTGCGGTAGTTGACCATGCAGTGCATATCATCAAATTTGTAGATTCTGCCTTTTGCTGTAATCAATTCGGCGCCAAACTTGCCATCGGCAATTTTCATTTTACAATAATCACATCCATCCGTATTTAAATTAATCGGATCAGCAGCTTTATCTCCGCAGGAAATGGTTAAAAGCAGTAGTAAAAAATAGAATATTCGTTTCATTTAGATTGCTTTTTTAAATTTGAACTCTCTTACTACTATTGCCAGCAATAAAACGCCTGCACTGGCAAGCATCCATCCACCGGTGTCAGGGATAGAATACGCTCCAAAATTCAATAGTTGTTTGTAACCGACTAATGGCGGTTGATAGGCCATTCCGGGTACTTTTATCGCAGCATTTGGATCGAGATTGTGTCCGTATTCGTAATTCCATCTGTAAAAATCTACAGCAGCTAGAATGACAAAAAGGACAAATACACTGAGAAATCCTAGAACTGCTTTTCTGTTATTTATAAAGATAAGCGCTAATGAAATAAGTGCAAAAGCTCCAAAAATAAAGGGTAAAATAGTGAATTCAATAAAGTTTTCGGAGTGTAACGTTGCCATTCCGATGTAATGATTCAATCCGTTGATGATGTCAACATATCCGCCAATTTTGTTGGCGTGCAATTGTAAAACAAGACCTTCTGGATATTGAGGTGCTTCGAGTTCAATGCGCCACATCGGAACAAATAATGAACCTATAAAAAGCAATCCTGCAATCAAAAGCATCACTTTTGACAACACTGTTAAATTTGAAATTTTCATTTTTAGAGATGTAAAAAAAGGAGCGATTTGACTCGCTCCCGTTTATGAATTATTTTGTGGAAGAAGCAGGCAAATTGGTACCTAAACTATAACTAATGGGCACATTGGAACCGACAGGAGAAACTCTAATGTATCCTGACATTTCTTGGTGTAACGCACTACAGAAGTCGGTGCAATAGAACGGAACCATTCCTACTTTGGTAGGCTTCCAATTTAAAGTAGCTGTTTCTCCCGGCATGATGAGTAATTCTGCCGTTTGAGCTCTTCGAATGGAGAATCCGTGAGGTACATCCCAATCTTGTTCTAGATTTGTAATGTGGAAATACACATCATCACCAACTTTAATTCCTTCGATATTATCGGGAGAAAAGTGTGAACGAATCATGGTCATGTAAACGTGTACTTTATTTCCTTCTCGAACCACTCTAGTTTCTTTTTCGCCTTTGGCAACTCGTGGGTGGTTATTTTTCTTAATATCGTAAAATTTCAATTGTCCGTTATTTCGAATTAAATCGGCTGGTGCTGCTTGAGCATAGTGTGGTTCTCCAATAGTTGGAAAATCTAACAATAACTTCATTTTATCACCGCTAATGTCATACAATTGAGCCGATTGTGTTAGCTCTGGACCGGTTGGTAAATATCTATCTTTCGTAATTTTGTTGTAGGCAATAAGATATTTTCCGAATGGTTTTTTAGAATCACCGCCAGGAATACATAAGTGACCTACCGAATAATACGTTGGAACTCGATCTAAAACTTTCAACGTTTTAATATCCCATTTCACTACTTCAGAAGATACAAAGAACGTGGTGTAGACATTTCCTTTTCCGTCAAATTCGGTATGCCAAGGGCCAAGTCCGGGTTTTTGAACTTCACCATACAGAACCGAGTTATAT
>JAGORP010000042.1 GCA_018062725.1 Flavobacterium sp. | reverse complement strand
CATAAGAAGATTGTGCAGGTTTCCTTAGGCAGTCGCCACGTTCGAGTGGAATCCGTGCCCGATCGCGCAGATATAATGTTAGCGTAGAATTGCATTCTGTGTCACGTTAGCGCAGAATTGCATTCTGTGCCGACAAAGAGAGAAAAAGAACTAAAAGCACAATTTTTTAATTGTGTTTTTTAGTTTTGTAAAAAATACAAGCCATGTCAACAAAATACAAAGCCACTACAACAGAAGACTGTTATTTTATTACCATTACAACCGTAGGTTGGATTGATGTTTTTACAAGAGTAAATCAAAAACAAAACATCATTAGCGCATTGCAATACTGCCAACAAAACAAAGGACTTGAAATCTATGCCTATTGTGTTATGACAAGTCATATACACATGCTTTGTAAAGCCACAAATGGTTTTATTCTTAGCGATGTACTTCGTGATTTTAAAAAATTTACTTCCAAGAAAATTATTCAAACAATTCTTGAAGAACCTGAAAGCAGACGTGAGTGGATGTTAGCTTACTTCAAAAAGTCCTGTGAACATTTAAAAAAAGAACAACAATTCAAAGTGTGGCAAAATGGCTATCACGCTGAACATATTTTTAGCAATAAATTTATAAAGCAAAAAATAGATTATATTCATTTTAATCCAGTAAAAGACAAAACAGTCGCTTTGCCTGAAGATTATTATTTTAGCTCTGCTAGAAATTATGCAGGTTTAGAAAATGAATTGGAAGTCGTTTTGTTAGATCTGTTTTAGAGACCAATAGTGTTGGGCACGGATTGCAAATCCGCGCGATCGGGGATAATAATAATTGATCCTAAAACAAAGAATGAAACAATAATATTTAAAAAATAAGTTATGAAAATTACAAAATTTGAAGGTTTAGGAAAAGATTTAATTAAGGTTTAGTTTGGTGAGAAATCAATATTAATTACAGGTGAATTAACAATGACACCTAAATTCCCGATCGCGCAGATATAACGTTAGCGCAGAATTGCATTCTGTGCCCACAAAAACAAAAAACAATTAAAACCACAACATAAAACGTTGTGGTTTTTTATTTTTTATCTTGCAGAGGCTTTAAAATAAGATCGCACGGATTGCACACGAGGCTTTAGCCGAACTGACGAAGTAAATCCGCGCGATCGGATTTGCAATCCGTGCCCAGAAAAACAGAAAAGAACTAAACACACAATCAAGTAAAATTCATTATCCCTTTACCTCATCCCTATTTCCTTTAAATTAATAGCTCCTTTGACTATACTCCGTATCAAAGCCGTATTAAAGCCGAGTATAAGCCGAACAAAGCCGAACAACACCTCAAGCAACAAACCCCGACAGTGAAGATTTACTTCGTCAGTTCGGCTAAAGCCTCGTTTGCAATCCCTGCCCACATAGACAGAAAAGAAACCCCAATTTCACTGATGTACGCATCGTTAGCGGTCGTTAGCGCAACATTGCATGCTAGAAGTGTTTTTATTACCTTTGCCCCAATGAAAAACACCTACCCCAAGCACGAAAAGCTCAAAAGTAAAACCACTATCGATCTTCTTTTTTCGGAAGGGAAATCGGTATCCAAATATCCGTTACGCTTGGTTTTTGCTCCTATTTCATTAGAAAACGACGAAGTGATCAAATTTGGCGTTTCGGTGTCTAAAAAGTACTTTAAAAAAGCCGTAGACCGCAACTATTTCAAACGTGTGTTACGAGAAACCTATCGTTTAAATAAAAACATCTTACTGGATAGCATAAAGCAACCCTACGCTATCATGTTTTTCTACCAAACCAAAGACAGGCTTTCCTATGCAGAAATCCACGAAAAAACCCAACGCCTTTTTGAAAAGTTTGCTGAAGTGGTCAAAGAATAGTTGGAATCCTCATTTCAAGAAAAAAAGGGAATAGATTACTTTGTTCCTCGTAATGACATTAATTCCTTACAATGACATTGCTACCCTACTGGGAGATACAGATATAAAAAAAGAGTTGCACGAAGCAACTCTTTTTTATTCAATATAATAATAACCGTATTATAATTGTGGTCCAGCTTTTACAAGAGCTGCACCCTCTTCATTGTCAGTATATTGAACGAAGTTTTTGATAAATCTTCCCGCCAAGTCTTCTGCTTTGGTTGTCCATTCAGAAGCGTCAGCATAGGTGTTTCTAGGATCTAAAATACTAGTCTCAACATTTGGTAATGCTGTTGGAATATTAAAATTGAAAACAGGTACAACAGTTGTCTCTGCTTTTTCGATAGAACCATCTAAAATAGCATCGATAATAGCACGAGTATCTTTAATAGAGATACGTTTTCCAGTACCATTCCAACCAGTGTTAACCATGTAAGCAGTTGCGTGGTGCTCCTCCATCTTCTTCACTAACTCCTGACCGTATTGGGTTGGGTGCAAAGATAAGAACGCTTTTCCGAAGCAAGCGGAGAAGGTTGGTTCTGGTTGTGTTACGCCTCTTTCAGTTCCTGCTAATTTAGCGGTAAATCCAGAAAGGAAATAATATTTTGTTTGCTCTGGTGTCAATTTAGAAACTGGTGGCATTACGCCAAAAGCATCAGCTGTTAAGAAGATAACTTTAGTAGCATGTCCCGCTTTAGAAACCGGAGTTACAATATTTTTAATATGATTGATTGGATACGAAACACGAGTGTTTTGGGTAACCGAACCGTCTTTGAAATCAATTTTCCCGTTAGCATCTACTGTTACGTTTTCTAATAACGCATCTTTTTTGATGGCTCCGTAAATATCTGGTTCATTTTCTTTACTCAAATCGATGGTTTTAGCATAACAACCACCTTCAAAATTGAAAACCCCATCATTGTCCCATCCATGCTCATCGTCACCGATTAATTCACGTTTAGGATCAGTAGATAAAGTGGTTTTTCCTGTTCCAGACAATCCGAAGAATACCGCAACATCACCAGCTGCTCCTTTGTTTGCAGAACAGTGCATAGAAGCCATTCCTTGTAAGGGTAAGTAATAGTTCATCATCGAGAACAACCCTTTTTTCATCTCACCACCGTACCAAGTTCCCCCAATCAATTGGATTTTCTCAGTTAAGTTGAAAGCAACATATACTTCCGAATTTAAATTATGTGCTTTATAATCGGCAAAACCTCTTTTTGAAGCATTCATCACCACGAAATCCGGCTCACCATAATTGGCTAACTCAGCATCCGTTGGACGAATAAACATGTTTTTCACGAAATGTGCTTGCCATGCTACCTCAACGATAAAACGAACTTTTAAACGAGTATTTTCGTTAGCACCACAAAAAGTATCGACTACGAATAACCTCTTAGCAGATAATTGCTCTACAGTGTTTGCTTTTAAAGCATTCCAAGTATCGGTAGAAATCGGTTTGTTATCATTTACAGCTTTGTCTGAAGTCCACCAAATAGTGTTTTCCGTTACAGCATCTTTTACAATGTATTTGTCTTTAGGAGAACGACCTGTGAATTCACCAGTCATTACATTTACAGCCCCTAGCTCGGTTAGCTGTCCTTTTTCAAATCCTTCTAAGTTCGGATTTAGTTCTTCCTGATATAATAGTTCGTATGAAGGATTATATACAATTTCTTTAACGTCCTTGATTCCGTATTTTTCTAACGAAATCGTATTCGTAGATGGGGTGTATGTTTCCATAAATTTAACGATGTGTTGTGTATTTTTATAACGGCAAAAGTAAAAATATTATTTGAATTGCTTTAGTGTTTATCCTTTTTTTGTGATAATATAGAAGAATGCCATCCCCCAAGAAGCGATTAATAACAATCCGCCAAGGGGTGTAACAGGGCCTAGAAATTTAAAATTCATCCCTGTAATCACGCTAGTTGACAATAAAAAAATAGAAACAGAAAAGAATAAAGTGCCAAATAAAGCCAAATGATACACCACATTTTTTTGTTCAGGAAGCAAAAAGGAAGTACTGCTTACAAACAACAAAAACAAGGCGTGATACATCATATAACGCACGCCAACTTCAAATGAAGTCAACTGATCCGGACTCAAAACTTTTTTTAATGCATGCGCACCAAATGCTCCTAATACAATTGAAACGAAACCAAAAATAAGCGCTGTTAGTAATATTTTCTTTTCCATGAATTATTTTTTCTTCAAAAATACGACAGCTCAATTAATTTTTTAGCATTTATTCCCGAAAGACTTTTAAAAAAATAACATTTTACTACATTTGTGTGATTTTTATCGTAACCCATCATGAGAAATGTTCTAATTATTGGAGCGGGTCGTTCAGCTTCCTCTCTTATAAAATACCTTTTGGAGAAATCTGATAGTGAAAACCTGCACCTAACTATTGGTGATTTATCTTTAGAATTAGCCCAACGCAAGACCAATAATCATAAAAATGCTACTGCCCTTGCTTTGGATATTCACAACGAAACCCAACGTCAAGCTGAAATACAAAAAGCCGACATCGTAATTTCAATGTTGCCTGCTCATATGCATATTGAAGTAGCTAAAGATTGTATTCGTTTCAAAAAACACATGGTAACTGCTTCTTACATTAGCGATGCGATGCAAGGATTGGATGCACAAGCTAAAGAAAATGGATTAGTTTTTATGAATGAGGTAGGTCTTGACCCAGGAATTGACCATATGAGTGCCATGAAAGTTATTGATGAAATTCGTGACCAAGGCGGGCAACTGATATTATTTGAATCCTTTTGTGGCGGATTAGTAGCTCCAGAAAGCGATACCAACTTATGGAATTATAAATTTACCTGGGCACCGCGAAATGTGGTGCTAGCAGGACAAGGTGGCGCTGCCAAATTCATTCAAGAAGGCACTTACAAATACATTCCGTATAATAAATTGTTTAGAAGAACCGAATTTTTAGAAGTCGAAGGCTATGGCCGATTTGAAGTCTATGCCAATCGCGATTCTTTAAAATATCGAAGCGTGTACGGTTTAGACGATGCCCTTACCGTATATCGCGGTACTATTCGAAGAGTAGGCTATTCGAAAGCCTGGGATATGTTCGTGCAATTAGGAATGACAGACGACACCTACATCCTTGATGACTCCGAAAACATGAGTTTTAGAGATTTTGTAAACTTGTTCTTGCCCTATCACCCAAGCGATTCTGTGGAAATCAAATTGCGTCATCAATTAAAAATTGACCAAGACGATGTCATGTGGGACAAATTGGTCGAATTGGATTTATTCAACCCTAATAAAAAAGTAGGTTTAAAAAATGCCACTCCAGCGCAGGTACTAGAGAAAATTTTAACCGAAAGTTGGACGTTACAACCCGAAGATAAAGACATGATTGTCATGTATCACAAGTTTGGCTACGAGCTTAATGGCGAAAAAAAGCAAATCGACGCTACTATGGTGTGCATTGGCGATGATCAAACCTATACTGCTATGGCAAAAACCGTTGGTTTACCAGTCGCTATGGCTACGCTGCAAATCTTAAATGGCAACATAAAAACGCCTGGCGTACAACTTCCCATTAAAAAAGAAGTGTATTTGCCGATCTTAAAAGAATTAGAAGATTACGGCGTGTTATTTCACGAAAAAGAAGTGCCCTACAACGGATACAATTAATACCGAATACGTTATGCTCAAGAGACCTACTTCATTAGATTTAGGTCTTTTTTGTTTTAATTTCAAATTAAACATTATCTTTAAACTTCAAATTTTTAGTTATGAAGATAAATCACTTACAAATTGAAATTGATGATTTGATATTAAGAGGAGAATGTCCAGTGAACATTCGGTATTATTTTCGATTCTTACTAAAATCATAACTATGAAAATAAATCACTTACAAATTGAAATTGATGGCATCGACAAAGAAATCCTCCGAAACTTGATGGAAGATGCCCGAAAACCCATTTTGCAAATCGCCAACAAAATCGGAATTTCTGGCGCTGCCATTCACCAACGGTTGCGAAAATTGGAAGAAGCAAATGTCATTTCTTCCTCCAAATTAATTGTAAACACTAAAGTTTTAGGCTACAGCACGATGGCTTTTGTTGGGATTTATCTGGATAAAGCGGCCCGAAATGCCGAAGCGGTTCGGGATTTAAAAAAAATACCGGAAGTACTAGAATGTCATTACACTACCGGAAATTGGAGTATTTTGATTAAAATCATTTGTAGAGACAACGAGCATTTGATGCAACTGTTAAACACCAAAATTCAAGCCATAGAAGGCGTTTCCAGAACCGAAACGTTTATTTCCTTAGACCAACAAATTGAACGACAAATACAACTGTAGCTGCTGTCACCTCGAGCGCAGTCGAGAGGCCCTTCTACAAATTACATCTTATAAAATTTATCAAAATAAATTATGAAATTCTATTACGTATACATTCTAAAATGCGCTGATAATTCTTTATATACTGGAATTACTAATGATTTAGAACGAAGAGTGAATGAACATAATGATGGAAAGCTTAAAAATGCCTACACTTATAATAAAAGACCTGTAGCCTTATCTTTCTATCAAGATTTTAACGATGTAAATCAGGCTATCTATTTTGAGAAAAAAATTAAAAAATGGTCAAGAAAAAAGAAAGAAGCACTTATTAATAACGATTTCGATTTATTACAAACTTTAGCGGAATGTAGAAATGCAACCCATCACAACTATAAACCCGATGAAATTTAAAAGCCTCTCGACTGCGCTCGAGGTGACAAGTATTTCGTAATTATAAACTATACTTTTCCTATCGAACTCTCTCAAGAAACAAAAAACCCGTCCCATCCTCAAAGACGAGACGGATTCAATTTTTAATGGTTATAAACCTCAGCAAATTCTTTGGCAAATGCTTCCAGTTTTACGTTACCCTGTGGTTGTTTCTTTCTGTTGAAATAATCTTCCTGGATGAAACCTTCGCGAATCGATTTACCCATTTGCACATAGCTTTTGGCAAAAACTTCGGGAAGACCTGCTTGTGTCATTCCTTGAAATGTATCTTCATCCGAAAAAAGTAGCCATGGCAATTCTGGTTTTCCAATCGCTTCACCAATTAATTTTACTATATCCGAAAACGTGCGAATATCACTCGAAACATATTGGATGCTTTGTCCTTTAAAATCCAACGCTAACAAATGTTTCGCAGCTGCATCGGCAATATCGCTAGGATGCGTCAAAATTAATTGTTGGTCGGCACTTCCCAAATTCGAACCCAAAATTCCGGCATTTTTAATCATATCGACCAATGTATAAAAATTGGTGTAGAAATAAGAAGGACGCAATTTCACGACATTAATTCCGTCAATTGTAGCCAATCTTTGTTCCAAATAAGCCAATCCGTCAATTGGTCCCGCGCCTTCGCCCATGTGTGCTCCGATACTACTCAGTTGTACAATGTTTTGCACACCACTTTCTTGAATAGCGGCCACATAGTTTTCAGTCACTTCTTTTTGATAGCCCAACCAATCGCTGACACTAAATGTTGGGGGAATCATCAGATACACTGCATCAGCTCCAAAAAAAGTGCTAGCTAAAAATGCTTTATCCAACACACTTCCGATGGCTGCTTTTGCACCCAATTTTTCAATTTTTCCTTTTCGTGATGCATTACTACTAATAATTGTCACTTCATGCCCAGCCGCAATTAATTTTGAAGCCAAGGGCTTTGTAATATTTCCAATGGAACCTGTTAAAACGTATTTCATGATTTTTATATTTAAAATGTTTTGACAAAGGTATTTTTATACTTACTTTTGTACAAGTACCTACCAAAAAGTATGCTTTAAAATGATTAAAGAAACCTCAACTAATAATGAAAATCGCAAAGCCATCAGCGCTGTTTGTCCGGTTAGTTTTGCCTTAGAAAAAGTCGGCGGACGCTGGAAACCGCTTATTTTATGGAATTTGAGAAACGGTAAATTGCGCTATAGCGAACTGAAAAAAGCCATTCCTCCTATCACTGAAAAAATGCTAATTCAGCATTTGAAACAACTCGAAGCTGATAATTTAGTGTCGCGAACCGTTGTTGAAGTGATGCCACCGCATGTGGACTATAATCTTACCCATTCGGGTATTGAACTGCTACCCGCTTTAGCCGCCTTGGCGGATTGGGGTGTTCGTAACAGTAGTAGCCTATAAAAAAAAATCCAAACTCCTAAATGAAGTTTGGATTTTGTAAAGTATGTTGTTTGACCATTTAATCTCGACGCCCAAAAACCTGCATAGCCCAATACAACATAGATGCTACAGCACCTATAGCGGCTACTAAATAGGTACGGGCGGCCCATTTTAAAGCATCCTCTGCTCCGGCGTATTCTGCCTGATTAAGCATATTCTTATTTTTAAGCCATGCTAAAGCGCGATTACTCGCATCGTACTCAACGGGTAATGTGATTAATGAAAATGCAGTAGCAACTGCCATTAAAACTAGGCCTACAACCGCAATGATATAACCGAAAGACAAGCCTTTAGAAGCAATTCCTAAAATCAATCCTCCCATAATCAACCATTGTGATAAGGAAGAAGAAACATTTACCATAGGTACCATTTGTGAACGCATGGTTAACCAGCTATACGCCGTAGCATGCTGTACCGCATGTCCACATTCGTGAGCTGCAACTGCCGCTGCCGCTGCATTGCGTTGGTTATACACCGCCTCTGATAAATTCACGGTTTTATTGGTCGGATTATAGTGATCTGTTAATTGACCCGGCGTTGAGATTACTTGAACATCTCTTATTCCATGATCTGCTAACATTTTTGTTGCTATTTCGGCACCACTCATCCCATTTTGCAAATGCACATTAGAATAATGCTCAAATTTGCTCTTTAACCTTGAACTGACCAACCAACTTGCTAATGCAATTCCACCAATAATAATATAATATCCAAACATAGTTTTACAGTTTTAATTTTTTAATAAAGCTACAAATTTTGAACCAATTTCAAAATCTGTCATTTTGACATTTATCTATTAAACGTTAAATCCGTGAAAAAGTTACAAAAAGAAATCCCAAATTCCCACTTAGCCCTTTCGACATGATCAAGACATGTAACGTTCGGTGATTGGAAATTTGGGATTTACACTTCGATACTTCGACGAGCTCAGTACAGGCTTTCTCAGTGTGTTAATTGTATTATCCGACCAGGTTGATAATCTTCCCTGGAACGATAATCACTTTATTGGGTGTTCGGCCTTGTAATTGCGCTTGAGTTCTTTCATCGGCCATGACGATTGTTTCAATTTGTGCTACCGTTAAATCTAAGGGCAACTTAATGGTGAAACGCATTTTTCCGTTGAAGGAAACTGGGTATTCTTTTTCACTTTCTACTAAATACTTTTCTTCAAATTTAGGGAAAGCCACCGTTGAAATAGAACCTTGATTTCCTAAACCGCTCCATAATTCTTCTGCAATGTGAGGTGCATACGGCGAAACTAAAATGGCCAAAGGCTCTAAAATCGCTCTATGATTGCATTTTAATTGCTGCAATTCGTTTACACAAATCATAAATTGAGAAACTGAAGTGTTGAACGAGAAATGCTCAATGTCTTCCGTTACTTTTTTGATGGTTTTGTGTAACGATTTGAACATATCCGCTGTTGGCTCCGCATCCGTTACAATCAATCCGTTATCGTCAAAATACAAACGCCATAATTTTTTCAAGAAACCAGAAACTCCCGTAATACCGGCGGTATTCCAAGGTTTGGCTTGCTCTAACGGACCTAAGAACATTTCGTACAAACGTAAGGTATCGGCACCGTATTCATTGCAAATATCATCGGGGTTGACTACGTTGTATTTCGATTTCGACATTTTTTCGACTTCGCGACCGACAATGTATTTCCCATCTTCTAAAATGAATTCGGCATTTGCATAATCGGAATATAATGGATGTGCTTTGAATTTTTCAATGTCTAATTCGTTGGTAATATCATTGATACAAGCTAAATCAACATGAATTGGATGCACATTTTTATCTTTAATTAAACCTTTGGAATATAATATTTTAGAATCTTCACTTCTATACACAAAAGCACTCATTCCTAAAATCATTCCTTGATTGATCAATTTTTTGAAAGGTTCTTCCGTAGGGGCAAAACCTCTGTCTTTTAAGAATTTATTCCAAAAACGAGAGTATAACAAGTGACCGGTCGCGTGTTCACTACCACCGATGTATAAATCGACGTTTTCCCAATATTTTAATGCTTCTTTATTGGCAAATTCATTCTCGTTAGACGCATCCATATAACGCATCCAATACCATGATGAACCGGCCCAACCTGGCATGGTGTTGAGTTCTAACGGAAATACATTTTTGTTGTCAATTGCTTCATTGCATACTACTGTGTTGTTTACTGTATCCCAAGCCCAATCGGAAGCATTTCCTAATGGCGGCTGACCGTCTTCGGTGGGTAAGTATTTTTCGACTTCTGGCAATACAATCGGCAGGTGTTTTTTATCAATCATTTGAGGTAAACCATTCACATAATACACCGGAAACGGTTCACCCCAATAGCGTTGGCGAGAGAACACCGCATCACGCAAACGATAATTTACTTTGGCTTTTCCTGCCCCTATTTTTTCTAAGGCTTCGATGACTTTTTTCGTACCATTTTTGTAATCCAATCCGTTTAAGAAATCAGAATTGACCAATTCAAAACCCCCTTTTTCACCGTAAGCCGCTTCGGAAATGTCTTGATTGAAAATATTTTTGATGGCTGGCATACCGTTGGTGCCTTTGAAGAAATTCGCAAACGCATAATCACGTTCGTCACCGCATGGCACCGCCATAACAGCACCGGTTCCGTAACCTGCTAATACGTAATCTCCTATCCAAACCGGAATGGACTCTTTCGTGAATGGATGCTCGGCATAGGCTCCTGTGAATACTCCTGAAATCGTTTTCACATCAGCCATACGCTCACGTTCTGAACGTTTTGCTGTGGCTTCGATATAGGCGTCTACAGCTTCTTTTTGCTCGGGAGTCGTAATTTGTGAAACCAATTCGTGTTCTGGCGCTAAGGTCATAAACGTTACCCCGAAAATCGTATCCGGTCGAGTGGTAAACACATCGATTACCTCGTTATGGTCTTTTAGTTTGAAAGTCACAGCCGCACCCACTGATTTTCCAATCCAGTTTCGTTGTGATTCTTTGATCGATTCGCTCCAATCGATCGATTCTAAACCTTGTAATAAACGTTCGGCATAGGCAGAAATTCGCATCGACCATTGGGTCATTTTTTTACGAATTACGGGATGTCCGCCACGTTCAGAAACGCCGTTTACAATTTCGTCATTCGCTAAAACCGTACCTAAAGCCGGACACCAGTTCACCTCCGTTTCTGCCAAATAGGTTAATCGGTATTGTAATAAAACTTGTTGTTTCTTTTCTTCCGAATACGAATTCCAATCAGATGGAAAAAATATTTCTGTGTTATCGTCACAAACCGCATGGATTGTTGCATTTCCACTTCTTTCGAAAATTTGAATCAATTCTGAAATATCTTCGGCTCTATCGGTGTCTTTGTTGTACCACGAATTAAACAATTGAATGAAAATCCATTGCGTGTGTTTGTAATAATCGGGATTAGACGTACGTACTTCACGACTCCAATCGAAAGAAAAACCAATTTTATCTAATTGTTCCCGGTAACGGGTAATGTTTTCACGCGTGGTTTTTTCGGGATGTTGCCCCGTTTGAATAGCATATTGTTCTGCTGGCAAACCAAACGAATCATACCCTTGCGGATGCAACACATTAAAACCTTGGTGTCTTTTATAACGAGCCACGATATCGGAAGCGATGTAACCTAGTGGATGTCCGACGTGTAACCCCGCTCCAGATGGATACGGAAACATGTCTAATACATAATATTTTGGTTTTTCAGAAGTATTGGATGCTGCAAAAGTCTGATTTTGGGCCCAATACTGTTGCCATTTGGCTTCGATTTTTTCGTGGAAATATTTCATTTTGTTGAATGTTAGATGCCAGATGATGGGTGTTTGTCATCTGACATCCATCATCCTTCATTTTCGTGGCAAATTTACATTTATTATAAGAAACACGAAACTTTGGGCGTTATTAACTTTAAATAAAGAAATTCTTTGTTATTTTTACCGCAAATAAATTGTTATAGTATGAGTTCATCTTTTGATAAGTTTCAAAAACGTCGATTAATTACCTCTTATTTTTCTGTAGTTTTAAGTGTAGGCCTGGTGCTTTTTATGCTTGGATTGCTGGCGTTATTTATTGTGAATGCACAAAAATTATCGAATGATTTTAAAGAAGGGATTACTATGACCGTCTTTTTTAAAGACGATGCCAAAGATACTACCTTGACCAAATATGGCGAAATGCTAAAAGAAGCCAAATTTGCCAAAGACTATATATTTGTCTCCAAAGATCAAGCGGCAAAAGAGCATGAAAAAACCTTAGGAGAAAATTTTACGGAGTTTTTAGGATCCAATCCGTTGAAAAACTCTTACGATATTCATTTAAGAGCCGATTATGTTCAAAGCGACAGTGTGGCAAAAATTGAGCGTCAGCTTCGTGAAGATCCGTTAGTTGCCGATATTTTTTATGACAAACAATTGGTGAAAATGGTGAATGAAAATGTAAAAAAAGCCAGTATGTGGATCTTAATCATCAGTGGTTTTTTAACCATTGTAGCCGTTTTATTAATTAACAGTTCGTTGCGTTTGTCCATTTACGCGAATCGTTTTATCATCAAAACCATGCAAATGGTGGGGGCTACTAAAGGATTTATTAGAAAACCATTTATTTGGCGTAGTGTAAAACTAGGCATGATTGGTGCTGGTGTAGCTATAGTAGCATTACTTGGTGTGTTATTCTATATTGATAGTATTTGGCCTACTTTGGGCGTTTTTAACGATGTAGTATCGGTGGTAGTTATATTAATTGCCGTATTCGGATTGGGTATTTTAATCACTTGGTTGAGTACACACTTTGCTACGCAACGTTTCTTGAATTTAAGAACCGACGATTTATATTAATCAAATTAAAAGGAACAAAAGATTGCTTTGCTTCGTGCCTCGCAACTCCTCGCAATGACTTATGGAAGAAAACAAACAAGGCTTTCTGTTTGAGAAAGTCAACTATAAATTTTTACTCATCGGATTGGGTGTAATTGCTTTAGGTTTTATCCTAATGGCGGGTGGCGGAAGCGACGATCCAAAAGTATTTAACGAAGCTATTTTTAGTTTTAGAAGAATTCGTTTGGCGCCAACTATGGTGTTAATTGGTTTCGGAATTACGATTTATTCTATTTTAAAAAATCCAAAGAAAGACTAAATTAGACGCTTTAGATTTTTAGACAACTTAGACGGATAATAACACAAAATATACTGCTAAGATTGTTTAAAAAAGAGCAATCTAAGTTGTCTAATTTTCTAATAATCTAACAATCTAAATGGATTTACTACAAGCCATAATCATCGCAATCGTTGAAGGCCTAACCGAATATTTACCGGTTTCTTCAACAGCTCACATGATCTTTACCAGTTCCTACTTCGGAATACAGGAAGATGATTTTGTAAAATTATTTCAAGTTTCCATTCAATTTGGAGCCATTTTGGCTGTTGTGGCGTTGTACTGGCGTAAGTTTTTCGATTTTTCCAAGCTGCATTTCTTTATCAAGTTGGCAGCGGCTGTAGTACCTGCATTGGTTTTAGGAAAATTATTCGACGATAAAATCGAAGCCATTTTAGGCAACCCAATCCCCATTGCCATTGTGCTTATTATTGGAGGAGTTATCTTATTATTCATCGATAAACATTTTCAAAATCCAACCGTTGTAAAAGAAGAAGACATTACTATCAAAAAAGCCGTAACCATTGGTTTTTGGCAATGTTTGGCCATGATGCCGGGCACGAGCCGAAGTGCTGCTTCCATAATTGGTGGCATGCAACAGGGTTTGAGCCGTCATGCCGCAGCCGAATTTTCATTCTTTTTAGCTGTTCCGACCATGTTGGCCGTTACTTGTTATTCGGTGTTTTTGAAAACCTATGAACACAGTCAGATGAAAGGATACGAATTGATTGTTCAATCAAATGAAACAATAAAAATGTTTGTCATTGGAAATATTGTAGCGTTTGTTGTTGCCGTTTTGGCCATCAAATTCTTTATTGGAATCATCAAACAATACGGTTTTAAACCTTGGGGTTGGTACCGAATTGTAGCTGGAACGATCCTTTTAATTTACTTTTCCTACTTAAAATAATCCAATTTGTATACTGCAGAAGATATATTAGCGGGACAAGTGTTATTAATAGACAAACCGCTGACTTGGAGTTCGTTTCAAGCCGTAAATAAATTAAAATACACCTTAAAAAACCGATTGGGACTTCCTAAAAAGTTTAAAATTGGTCACGCCGGAACGCTTGATCCCTTAGCGACAGGTTTATTGATTGTGTGTACGGGAAAATTCACCAAAAACATTACCGAAATTCAAGCCCAAACCAAAGAATATACCGGAACCATTTACGTGGGTGCTACTACCCCTTCCTATGATTTGGAAACCGAAATCGATGCTACTTTTCCTATCGATCATATTACGGAAACTTTAATTCTTGAAACCGTTCAGCAATTTTTAGGCGAAATCGATCAAAAACCACCGGTGTTTTCGGCCATAAAAAAAGATGGAAAACGTTTGTACGAACATGCTCGTGCTGGTCAGGAAGTAGAAATTGCGTCTCGTAAAACTACCATTTACGAATTCGAAATTACCCGAATTGCCTTACCTGAAATCGACTTTAGAGTTTCTTGTAGCAAAGGCACCTATATTCGTTCGTTGGCTTATGATTTTGGATTGGCCTTACAATCGGGTGGCCATTTAACAGCCTTACGCCGTACCAAAATTGGCAATTATTCGGTTGAAAATGGCCTGACTCCAGAAGCATTCGACAAACTAATTCCTAAAAATGAAAACTAAAATATTGGTTTTTGTATTGTTGGTAAACCGTATTGTTTTGGCTCAAAATAAAACCGTTTATGTTACCGTAAATGATTATAAGTCAACAAAAAAAGACAACGTCAATTTCGATTGGAGAGAGACCCTTTTCACCCAAGCAGATTTAAGCATTCCATTTGTTTTAATAGTCATCATGGCGAATATAATGATGACAATACTTTAGACAACAATTGGTATTTACCAAATGGTCTTGGAGCTAAAATTGGCTATGGAATAGAAGCTTTTGAAGTTTTGGGCGTAAGTGTACATACCGGCATCGATTGGAAGTTAAACCCCAAAATGGTTGTTGTTCCTGTTTATGGAAATGCCAGATTAAATATAGGATTAACTGATGACAAGCAAGTTACTTTACAAGCAGGATATGGCAAAGGAATTGCATTAGGCAGAGGATCGCTAGTGGGAAAGTATTTTAGATACAGTATTGGTTATGGCGAAATTGAAGGCACAAACTTTTTTGCAGAATTGTCTGCTTATAATTTTGCTTCATTTCCTGTACATAATTTTGGGAGTATCAGCTTGGGAATGTCCATCAAAATATAACCCTCAATGCCCTAATGCTTCCAAGTGCAACATCAAATTAGCCAATTCGTTTTGCACACTAACCCCTTTATCGTGTAAATACCACAATTGTAATTCTGTTTTGGCCGTTTCGTCTACTACACCATATTGTTCTTTATAGCTTTTTATCAAATGGGTGGCCCCTTCGGGTCTTGG
>JAGORP010000041.1 GCA_018062725.1 Flavobacterium sp. | reverse complement strand
CCTTTTATGTTTGCTTCATTCAAATATTTTCCATCTGCAATAGAATTGAGACAGCAAGGGTTTTTATGGGCTCAAGATTTATCATCGTATGATTCAATTTTCAAACTTCCATTTACAATCCCATTATATGGAGACCACGTTAGTTTATTTCCAATTTTGGCTTCTATTGCTATCTTTTTCTATATGAAATATACAACAGGTGACCAACAAATGGCTGCTCCTCAACAAGAAGGTATGCCAGATATGGGAAAAATTATGAAAATGATGATTTGGATGTCGCCAATTATGATGTTAATTTTCTTTAATAATTACGGTTCTGGATTAAGTTTATACAACTTGTTTTCTAACATCATGACGTTAGGAATTATGTTCTACATTAAGAATTATGTAGTGGATGAGAAAAAAATTCATGCTCAAATTCAAGAAAATAAATTAAAAGAGCCTAAAAAACCGAGCAAATTCCAGCAAAAGCTTCAAGAAGCAATGGAACAAGCGGAGGCGCAAAAGAAAGCGAATAAAAAATAATATATTTATAGGAAAGTGAAACCCTGTTTGTGACTATTTGCAAGCAGGGTTTTATTTTTAATACGGAATAAGAAAATGAAAATAGCAATAATTGGTTACGGAAATTTAGGAAAAATCTTTGCAGGAAGTTTTATCAAATCCCGTTTTATAAAGAAAGAAGATATCTTTGTTTATACCCGAACATTGCCTAAAATACAAGAATGTTTTTCTATTCCTTTAGACAATTTTTCAACAGAAATTTTCCCAACGCATCAAGAAATTGATATCGTCATACTATCAGTTAAACCTCAGGAGTTTGGTAATGTAGCTAATTTTCTAAACGGGAAATTAAGTAAGAATACGTTGGTGCTTTCTGTAATGGCGGGTGTTTCAATTGAAAAAATTGAACGCCTTCTAGGAATTAAAAAAGTGGTACGTTCTATGCCTAACTTAGGTACTCAAATAGGACAAGGGATGACAGTTTTTTCAGCATCGGAAGCGGTAGATCGAAAAGATTTGTTTATCGTCCAAAACCTTATTAACACCACTGGAAAATCTATTTATGTAGAAAATGAAAGTATGTTAAATCCTGCTACAGCCGTTTCAGGAAGTGGTCCAGCTTATGTTTTTTATTTTATGAATGCAATGATAAAAGCTGCCGAAAGTTTAGGATTTACTTATTCGGAAGCTGAATTGTTAGTAAGACAGACTTTTTTAGGCGCTATAAATTTACAAAGCGCAATTGAACTTTCCAATGAAGATTTAATTGCAAAAGTGGCTTCAAAAGGCGGGACTACCGAAAGCGCTTTAGCTGTTTTTAAAGACAATCTTTTAGAAGAAATTATAAATAAAGCCATTTTCGAGGCCAATAGAAAAGCCATTGAATTAGGGAATTAATTAGTTAAAATATTTATAGGCATATTTTTTGTAATCTATAATAAATAAAATAGTTTTGAGTTACATTAAGAAAGAAGTTACCATGAAGAAAATCAGCAAATATTTAGTGCTTTTTATATTTTTTACGTCAATTGTTTTTGCGCAAACTGAAAGTAATAAATTCGATCCTAACGGTTTACGTCATGGTGTTTGGAAAGGATACTACGAAGATTCTAAAGTTCTTCGTTATGAAGGAACCTTTAATCATGGCAAGGAAATAGGAACCTTTACTTATTATGCCAACGCCGATAAAAAGATTGTTTCGGCAACGCGTAAATTTGATACAAATGGAAATGCGTATACCGTATTTTTTAATGATAAAGGGATTAAAGTCAGCGAAGGAAACGTTAAAAATAAATTACGTCAAAGAGTTTGGACTTTTTATCATAATAATACCACTTCTGTAATGAGTACCGAAAATTATGTAGATGGTAAATTAGAGGGTAACAAAATTGTTTATTTTTCCGATGGAAAAATTGCCGAAGAAGTAAATTATAAAAACGGTTTAAAAAACGGTGTGTCTAAAATATTTTCTAAGGCAGGAACATTAAAAGAAGAAGCTATTTACGTTAACGGATTAATGCAAGGAAGTTATAAAGTCTTTGATGATAACGGATCGGTTATAATTAATGGGCAATACAAAAAAGACAAGAAAAATGGTTTCTGGAAGTACTACGACGGAAATAACGTTTTGATTAAAACCATAAATACCGATACCATTAACGGACACAAAAAGCCATCGTTGGTTAAAAAGAAATAACTACTTTTGTACTCTTAAAAAAATAATGATGAAACGTGTTGTTGTTGGTCTTTCTGGAGGAGTCGATTCTAGTGTTGCTGCCTATTTGTTGATGGAGCAAGGCTATGAAGTAATTGGTCTTTTTATGAAAAATTGGCACGACGATTCTGTTACTATTTCTAACGAATGCCCATGGTTAGAAGATAGCAACGATGCTCTTTTAGTTGCTCAAAAATTGGGAATCCCTTTTCAAACGGTCGATTTAAGCGAACAATACAAAGAAAAAATCGTGGACTACATGTTTAGTGAATACGAAAGAGGACGTACTCCCAATCCTGATGTATTGTGCAATCGTGAGATTAAGTTTGATGTTTTTATGAAAATTGCACTTTCGCTTGGTGCCGATTATGTAGCTACAGGTCATTATTGTCGTAAAGGAGAAATTGAAGTTGATGGACAACCAATGTTTCAACTTCTTGCAGGTAAAGATGATAACAAAGACCAATCGTATTTTCTTTGTCAATTATCACAAGAGCAATTAGCCAAAGCACTGTTCCCGATTGGAGAATTAACAAAGCCTCAAGTGCGTGAAATTGCGGCCAAAATGGAATTGGTCACTGCCGAAAAGAAAGATTCACAAGGATTATGTTTTATTGGAAAAGTAAGACTTCCCGAGTTTTTGCAACAACAATTACAACCTAAAGACGGTTTGATTTTTGAAGTGGACGCTACAAACGAAATTTACAATAAAAAAGAAATGCAATTCAATTCGGTTGAAGAGCGATTACAATTCGAATCTAAAAACATTACCTATACACCAGAAGTAGCCAAAGTAGTTGGTAAGCATCAAGGGGCTCACTATTTTACTATTGGGCAACGCAAAGGTTTAAATGTAGGCGGAACCAAAGAAGCGTTATTTATTATCTCGACAGATATTGAAACAAATTCAATTTATACAGGCCAAGGACATAATCATCCTGGTTTGTTTAAAAAAGCATTGTTTGTTGCACAAGATGAAGTTCATTGGATTAGAACAGACTTAGCTTTGAAAAATGGAGAAACTATGCCAGTTAAAGCACGTATTCGTTACCGTCAAGAACTTCAAAATGCTACTTTGCATCAATTTGAAAACGGATTGTATGTTGCCTTTGAACAACCTCAATCGGCTATCACAGAAGGACAATTTGTGGCTTGGCATCTAAATGATGAATTGATTGGTTCTGGGGTTATTTCTTAATCCAATTTTTATTTTTTGTGTATATTTGAAAATCCAAATAGCACTCCAAATGAAAACAAAATTACTTATTGTTTTATTATTTGTTACAACCAACTTCTTTGCTCAACAAGAAGAGGCATGGGTGTATTTTAATGCAAAACCAAATGCTGCTAGCTTTTTTAGTGCGCCTCTATCAGAATTAACTCAACGTTCTCTTGATAGAAGAACCACTCAAGGGATTGCATTAGATAGTAAAGATGCACCAATTCATCAGCCATATGTTGATCAAATTGAAGCTGCTACAGGTATTACTGTTTTGGCAAAATCAAAATGGTTAAACATGGTTCATGTTCGTGGTTTGCAAACAGATATTGCAGCTTTGACAGGTTTTTCATTTGTAGATCACATTCAATACGCTAATCATTCGTTAAATCCTGGGGGAAGAATAGTGCAAAATTTGAATAAAACTAGTAAAGTAAACAAGTGGCAGGACACAAATTCTACGCAAATTAACTATAACTACGGAAGCTCTGCTACACAGGTACAAATGCTTAATTGTCATATTTTGCATCAAAATAATTATACAGGAAATGGTAAAGTGGTCGCTATTTTAGATGCTGGTTTTCCAGGTGTGAATACAGCAGCACCATTTGAAAGTCTACGAAGTAGGGGACTTATTTTAGGAGGCTATGATTTTGTGAACAATTCAACTAGTTTTTATACTGGAAATTCTCACGGAACTAATGTTTTGTCTACCATGGGGGCTAATGCTACGAATTTGATAGGTACGGCTCCAGATGCGGGTTATTACCTTTTTATTACCGAAGATATTGCAACAGAAACCCCTATAGAATTATCGAATTGGGTGGAAGCAGCTGAAGAAGCCGACAGGTTAGGTGTAGATGTAATTAATTCATCGTTAGGGTATTTTGCATTTCCGGATTATCCATCGGCGAGTTATACGTATGCTCATATGAATGGTCAAACTTCTGTAGCGTCAAGAGCGGTAGATATTGCTTTCGATAAAGGTATGATTTGCGTGATTTCAGCTGGAAATGAAGGGAATAATGCCGAGCCTCATGTAGGAACTCCTGCCGATGCCTTACGTGCAATAACTGTGGGTTCGGTAACTTCAACCGAAGTAAAATCAGGATTTAGTTCTATTGGTCCAACCGGAGATGGTAGAATGAAACCTGATTTGATGGCAATGGGATCCTCATCTGTAATTTCTAATACCGGGGGTACTATTACAACAGCCAACGGAACTTCGTTTTCATCGCCTATTTTAGCAGGTGCCATCACTTCGTTTTGGTCTGCATTTCCCAATAAAACTAATGCCGAAATTGTACAATATGTAAAGGCTTCTGCCGATAGATATGCCGCTTCCATTTTGGTTCCAAATAATAATTATGGTTACGGAATTCCCGATTTTCAATTGGCAATGAATTCAGCTTTGTCAACTCCTGAATTCGAAACTAACAAAATAGTGAAAGTATATCCAAACCCAATTAATACCGAAATTACAATTTCAATTACAGAAGAATGGAGGGGCTCTTCCTTTGAATTATATAATCAATTAGGACAAAAAATAGTTAAAACTATGATTTATAGCTCATTACAAAAACTAAAAGTAAATGACGTTGCAAGTGGTGTTTATTATTATTCCATTTCAAATGGAAATCAAACACTACAAGGAAAATTAATCAAAAACTAACATAATTCTTTCTGAAGAATTCAATATAAATGAACAAAATAACAACTCTTTTTAAGATACAATATCCAATTATTCAAGGCGGAATGATTTGGAATTCAGGTTATAAACTTGCTTCTGCAGTCAGTAATGCGGGTGGATTAGGTTTACTAGGTGCAGGATCAATGTATCCGGAAGTGCTTCGCGAACACATCCAAAAATGTCAAAAAGCAACAGATAAACCTTTTGGTGTCAACGTACCTATGTTGTATCCGAATATTGAAGAAATCATGCAGATTATTGTGGATGAAGGAGTAAAAATTGTGTTTACTTCGGCTGGAAATCCTAAAACTTGGACATCGTTTTTGAAGGAAAAAGGAATTACAGTGGTGCATGTAGTAAGTAGTTCTAAATTTGCTCTAAAAGCACAAGAAGCAGGTGTAGACGCCGTGGTAGCGGAAGGTTTTGAAGCAGGTGGTCATAATGGAAGAGAAGAAACGACTACATTGACTTTAATTCCTATGGTTCGAGAAAACATTTCTATTCCTTTAATCGCCGCTGGTGGAATTGCTACCGGTCGTGGCATGTTAGCTGCTATGATTCTAGGGGCAGATGGTGTACAAATGGGGTCTCGTTTTGCTGCTTCGACCGAAAGTTCAGCACATGATAATTTTAAGAAAACGATTGTTGAAATTGAGGAAGGTGGTACACAAGTTACTTTAAAAGAATTGGCTCCAGTTCGATTGATTAAGAACAAGTTTTATCATGATGTACAAGAGTTGTATGCAAAATGTCCTTCAAAAGAAGAATTAGAAAATTTGTTAGGTAAAAGAAGGGCCAAACGTGGGATGTTTGAAGGTGATTTGGTTGAAGGCGAATTAGAAATAGGCCAAATTGCGGGATTAATTCATGATATTAAACCGGTTTCGACCATCATCGAAGAAGTGATTTCCGAATTTACATTAGCTCAAAAAGAAGCCATTAATCTTTAATTTTTTATGAAAAAAACATATATAATCGTAGTGGCCTTTTTCTTGACGGCAATCAATATACAAGCACAAAGTTTCCGATTTGAAGTCTCTGCTGTCAGTTTGAGTGTCAAAAATGGAGGGAAATGGAGTGATTTTACACCTTTTAAAGAAGCAAAAATTGTAGCGACTTTTAATCCTGAAAAGAATACCATCGGAGTATATTCGGAAATCCCTCAGTATTTTAAAATAAAAAAATACTACGACAGAAAATCAGAAGACGGAAAAGATATTGATGGTTTCGATTGTATGGATAATAATGGTGAATTTTGTTTTATCGAAATTCATTCTCGTCAAAAGGAAAATTTACACCAATTGTACATTACTTACTCAGATAGAATGATGGTGTATAATATGAAATATAAAAAATAATGAAAAAAATCTTTTTGCTTTCCGTATTGCTGACCTTGAATCTGGTTTCAGCACAAAAAATAACCAAACCCATTGTTTCTTCAGAAGCAAAAGGACCAAAGTTAGTTGTTGGAATTGTTGTCGATCAAATGAAAATGGAATATTTATACCGTTTTTCTAATGATTTTTCAGCAACTGGTTTTAAACGATTAATGCAAGATGGATTTACTTTTCATAATATGCATTACAATTATATGCCAACCTATACTGGTCCTGGGCATGCTTCTATCTATACCGGAACAACTCCCGCAGTTCACGGAATTGTGGGAAATGAATGGTTTAACAAAGCCTTGGGTAAAGATGTATATTGTACCGATGATGCTGGGGTAACCACAGTGGGCGGTGGAACGGATAATGAAGGTAAAATGTCACCAAAATTGTTGCAAGCTTCTACTATTACTGATGAATTGCGATTGGCGACCAACTTCAAAGGCAAAGTAATTGGTTTAAGTATCAAAGATAGAGGTGCTATTTTACCTGCAGGACATTTTGCAAATTGGGCCTTTTGGTATAGTAAAACCGGTGCTTTTATAACAAGTACTTTTTATGGAAATGCCTTGCCTGATTGGGTTATGCAATTTAATTATGAAAAGCATTATGATCAATACGCTAATCAAGGTTGGAATTTATTAAAACCTGCCTCTACATACAATGAAAGTTTGCCCGACGATAATCCGTATGAAGGGAAATTGAATAAAAAGCAGCCTTTTTTTCCATACAATATGAAAGAAATGTTGCAAGCTGGTGATCCTGGCATATTAAGAACTAGTCCGCATGGAAATAGTTTGTTAGCCGATTTTGCCATGAGGGCCATTGAAAAAGAACAATTGGGTAAAGATGAAATCACCGATTTTCTAACCGTTAGTTTTTCTTCTACTGATTATGTAGGGCATACTTTTGGACCTCGATCTATTGAATTGCAAGATACTTATTTGCGTTTGGATCAAACAATTGCTAACTTTTTGAACTATTTGGATACGTCAGTAGGTAAAGGAAATTATTTGGTTTTTTTAACGGCAGATCATGCTGCGGCTGAAAATTTTAATTATTTAAAAGATAACAAATACGAAGTAGATAATGTAAATGAAAAAAACATTGAACAATCTATTGCCGAATTTACCAAAACGTATTTCGGAGACGATTTGCTGCTAAATTATTCGAATTATAATGTTTTTCTAAACAAACAGAAAATCAAAGACAAAGCATTGGAATTAACCAAAGTAAAACAGGCTGTTAAAGAGTTTTTATACTCGCAAAAGCAAGTTAAAAGAGTCTATGATGAAAATGAAATTATTGCCGGTTCTTTTGCAGATAATTATTTGAATTTTGTTTCAAAAGGGTATGATCCTGTACAAAATGGCGAATTAATTATTGTTGACAAACCGGGATATATGCAGTATTTAGGAACAGGAACTACTCATGGTTCTCCTTATACTTATGATACTCACGTACCTTGTATGTTTTACGGTTGGAACATAAAGAAAGGAGAAAGTTTTGATAAAAAAGAAATCACACAAATTGCGCCAACTTTAGCACAAAAATTAAAAATTACGTTTCCAAATGGAACCGATGCCAAGGTTTTGACAGAAATTCTAGTAAAGTAAAAAAAGCGCCTTTCGGCGCTTTTTTAAATTTCTATGACAATTTGATTTTTTAATAAATCTTCAAAAGCTTCATGTTGTCGAATCAGATGGGCTTTTCCGTCTTTCCACAATACTTCAGCTGGTTTGTAGCGTGAATTATAATTGGAAGACATAGAAAAACAATACGCGCCAGCATTTCGGAAAGCCAAAATATCTCCTTCTTTAATTTCAGAAATTCTACGATTGGTAGCGAACGTGTCGGTTTCACAAATATAACCTACTACCGAGTAAAATCGTTCTTTTCCTTTTGGGTGTGAGATGTTCTCTATGAAATGTTCCGAACCATACAACATGGGGCGAATCAAATGGTTAAAACCCGAATCGATACCAGCAAATACGGTTGAGGTCGTTTGTTTAACTACATTTACTTTGGCTAAAAAATAGCCTGCTTCACTCACTAAAAATTTTCCGGGTTCAAATATAAGGGTTAAATCACGCCCGTATTCTTTTTCAAAAGCCAAAAACCGTTTGGTTAGTTTTTTGCCTAATTCTTCAACGTCGGTTTCAATATCTCCTTTTTTATATGGTACTTTGAAGCCACTTCCAAAGTCGATAAAATCCAAATTTTTAAAGTTTTTAGCTGTTTCAAATAAAATTTCAGAAGCATATAAAAATACTTCAATATCTAAAATATCCGATCCGGTGTGCATGTGAATTCCATTAATATGCATGCCTGTATTTTCTACAATTCGCAAAAGATGAGGTAGTTGGTGAATGGAAATACCAAATTTACTATCAATGTGACCTACGGAAATATTTGAGTTTCCACCAGCCATTACATGCGGATTGATACGAATGCAAACTGGTGTTTTCGGATGTTTAGCACCAAATTGTTCCAATATCGATAAATTGTCTATGTTTATTTGTACCCCTAGTGCGGCTACTTCTTCAATTTCAGTCATCGAAACGCCATTTGGAGTGTACATAATTTTATCAGGCGAAAAACCTGCATGTAATCCTAATAAAACTTCTTGAATTGAAACGGTGTCTAAACCAGAATCGAGCTGTTTGAATACTTTCAAAATAGAAATGTTGGACAAAGCTTTAACGGCATAATTAATTTGCAGTTTTTCTACTTTTGAAAAAGCGTGTGTTAATCGTTGGTATTGAGATACGATTTTATGCGCATCATATACATAAACGGGATTACCAAATTCTTCGGCTATTTTAAGTAACTGCTGTGATTCCATCATTTTATATTTTTTGCAAATGTATTTTTTATTCGATTAAAAATAAAATTATCGAACAAATTAAATAAAAATAAAACAAATTGTTATATTTATAACAAAGGCTAATTTGTTTTGAATTTCTACTTTAAAAAAGAAAGAGAATTCGGCACATATTGATTTAGAATTTATTATTTTTGTGCACCCAAAGTTTTGGGATTTTAAAAAGACAAAAACCTTTATTATGAATTTACACGAGTATCAAGGGAAACAAATATTAGCAAGCTATGGCGTGCGTGTACAACGCGGATATGTGGCAAACAACGCTGAAGAAGCGGTAGCAAAAGCAAAACAACTTACTGCAGAAACGGGAACGGGATGGCATGTAATTAAAGCACAAATTCACGCTGGTGGTCGTGGAAAAGGTGGGGGCGTTAAGTTGGCTAAAAATTTAGACCAAGTGCATGAAATTGCAGGTCAGATTATTGGTATGGATTTAATTACTCCGCAAACTCCGCCAGAAGGAAAAAGAGTACACAAAGTATTAGTAGCCGAAGATGTTTACTATCCAGGAGAAAGTGAAACGAAAGAGTTTTACATGTCTGTTTTATTAAACCGTGGAGCTGGCCGTAACATGATCATGTATTCTACGGAAGGTGGTATGGATATTGAAGAAGTAGCAGAACACACACCACATTTAATTTTTACTGAAGAAATTGATCCAGCGGTTGGATTACAAGGTTTCCAAGCGAGAAAAATTGCTTTTAACTTAGGTTTATCAGGTGAAGCATTCAAAGAAATGGTGAAATTCGTAGATGCTTTATACAAAGCATACATCGGTTCTGATTCATCTATGTTTGAAATCAACCCAGTGTTAAAAACATCGGATAATAAAATTATGGCAGTTGATGCTAAAGTATCTTTAGACGATAATGCTTTATTCCGTCATGTTGATTTAGCTGAAATGCGCGATATTACTGAAGAGCGTCCTATTGAAGTAGAAGCTAAAGAAGCAGGTTTGAACTATGTTGATCTAGATGGTACTGTTGGATGTATGGTAAACGGAGCTGGATTAGCAATGGCTACTATGGATTTAATTAAGTATGCAGGTTTCGAGCCAGCTAACTTCCTTGACGTAGGTGGAACAGCAGATGCAAAACGTGTAGAAACAGCTTTCCGTATTATTTTGAAAGATCCAAATGTAAAAGCAATCTTAATCAATATCTTCGGAGGAATTGTTCGTTGTGACCGTGTAGCGCAAGGAGTTGTAGATGCTTACAAAAATATGGGAGATGATATTAAAGTGCCAATTATTGTTCGTTTACAAGGAACTAATGCTGAAATTGCAAAAGAATTAATCGATAATTCAGGTATGCCAATTTTATCAGCAGTACAATTCCAAGAAGCAGCCGATCAAGTAAAAGCAGCTTTATCTTAATAAAAATTAAGTTTTTAGTTATATATAAACCACGCAACAGCGTGGTTTTTTGTTTGCTTATGGTTAAGCTAGTTTTAATAACGGTCTAATGTTATAAAATTATTTTAGATGCTGTTGCAGATATTTTTATATTTTAACAGAATGCACAACTAATTTTTCATAGTTATGTCGCAAACATTGACAACTGTTTTCTTTTTGTACTTTTATGAAAATAGCTTTTTTAGTCTGTGTTATGATTCCTTTAAGGTTTTGATTTAGCCTATTTTAATTATCATTTTGAAGTAATTTTGGTCAACAAACTTTAAAGAAACAACACAATGAAAAAAGAAATTAAAATGGCAGTCTTGGTATTGCTGATGAGTACAACAATGGTCTTCGCGAACCAATTTTCTCCTGTAGAAGATTTTCCAAAGGCTATGAAAGAAATAACAACGTATTTGAATCAAGCCAGACAAATGGAGGATCTTGATGAGAATTTGAAATCAGTAAAAGTTACTTTTACAATCACTACCGATAATGAAATGGTTGTTTTAGATTTGAGAACAAAAAATGCCGAAATTAAATCCTATGTTAAAAAAGCTTTGAATCATAAACTATTAAATTCAGGTGATCTTATCCCAGGTAAAACGTATGTGTTTAAGGTGCTTCTTAAAAACTAAGTAAAGAAAAATAAAAAAAAAACCACGTATTAGCGTGGTTTTTTGCGTTTATTTCTTTTTAGGTTTTCCGTTTTTAAAATTTATTTTTTCTACCACCTGAACTTTGGGTTCCGATTTTTTTGAAGCAGATTTAGGTTTAAAACCCGTTTTGGGTTTCGAATCGCTTTTGGGCTTTTCCTTGTTAAACGGTTTGCTTGCTTTGTCTTCTGAAGTTTTTTTGGTTACTTCTTTGGCATTGGCAGCAATAACTTCGTGTGCATTTTTCGGATTTTCTTTAGTACCACGAAGATGAATGACTAATCCGTTAAGAAAGTTACGTAAGATTTGATCTCCACATTCCATAAATTTAGGATGGTCATCTTGTCGGAAAATATTTCCAATTTCGCCTTTTGAAATTCTGAAATTAACCAATTCTAAAATTTCGACTATTTGATCATCACGCAGTTGAAGTGCGACGCGAAGTTTTTTAAATATTTCGTTGTTGTTCATGTACTAAAAAATTTTTACAAAGATACATATTTTCGGCAGTAGCTTTTTTGATTCCGAATTTTAATTTATTTTAGCCAAAATTACTAAAGAATGAATACTAGAGAAGAAAAGATTAGTTTGTTATCGGAAATGATTGCTTTTGCTGTGATTGATGGTGAATTGCATGATAGAGAATACGATTTTTTACTAATGGTTTCTCAAGAATTGGAAATTGATAAAGCTACTTTTTTAGATCTCTTTGCCCACAGAAATGAGTTTTCGGTAATTAAAGATGAATTTCACAGAATCTTGCATTTTTATCGTTTGGCTTTGTTAATGCATTGTGATGGCGTTTTGCACGAAAGAGAAAAGAAAGCCATCAATGAAATTGGCATAAACATGGGATTAAATCCGTATGCTACCAAACGCGTTTTAAAATTAATGGAAGAAGCACCTGATCAAACAGTAGATGCTGAAGTGTTATTGACTTCTTTTCAGGAACAATTGAATTAATTTTTTCCTTAAAGTTTTTACAACCAAATAGTTGCTCCCGAAAACAACTTGGTTTTTCAGGAACAACTAAATCAAAATAACTAACTTATTTATTTTAAGGATTAATAGGAATGTTAGAAAATGAACCATTAACCTGATTTATCATAGGGCTTCCACTACCTGAATTAATATCAAAAGTTCCAGTTAATTTGTTATCAGTATTGCGAGTTATGATTACATTTCCTGTGAAACCAGTCCAAGTAATAGCTGTTCCCGGTTTAAAATAGGTAAATGTATTTGTGGCATTGATTGGGTATACGCCAACAGCTAAATGTGCTAATTTTATTTCGATAACAGTTGTACCAGTATCTACAGCAAAAATAGTATTAGCAGAGTCACCTGCATAAGGAGTTGTCACAGTCGACATGCTAGGAGCACCACCTTCTGCGTATAAAAATTCTGGTAATCCGGGTGGCGGTGGTGGTCCAGCAACAATCTCATCATCATTATCGTTACACGAAATAAAACTTATTGTTACTATAAATAAAGCTAAAATTGATTTTAGAATTGATTTTTTCATAATAATTAGTATTGTAGTTTATTTTTTGAAATTTGTTTTTGTAATCAGTTTATTTTTATAAATGATATTGAGTTCATAATCTCCTTTTTCCAAATGATTTACATTAATATAAATTTTTCTGGAAGGAAGTTTTTCTAAACTGGTGCCATATAGAGTAGGTTTTTTAGGCATTTTTAATAAATGAGGTTATTTAATAATATTAAATTCGACTCTTCGGTTTTGTTTTTTTCCTTCTTCCAGTTTGTTATCAGCAATTGGTTCTAATTCTCCTTTTCCTAGAGTTATCATTCTTGATTTCTGAATATCAAAATTTGTAAGGAAATAATTGGCGATACTTTGTGCTCTTTTTTCAGATAATTTCAGGTTTTCCGTATCATTTCCATCAGAATCAGTGTGACCGGCAATGCTAATTTTAATATCTGGATTTTCTGAAAGTACTTTTCCTAAATCCTCTAAAACCAATTTACTGGAAGGTTTTATAGTAGCTTTATTACTATCAAATAAAATCTCATTTGTTGTAAAAGATCCCGTTTCTATCAATTTGTGGCGCGTATCTGAACCTGCTTCGGCTAGTTTTAAATTGGAAATAAAAAATTTATCGGTGGTATTTTTATAAGTTCCAATAAAAAAGATAATTTGATTGTATTTTGCATCACCAAATGCAGTTGGCAAATCCCAAAACTTTTTGCCATCAACATACATTCTGAAACGGTTTTTTTGTCTCCAAACTTGCACTCGAACGGTATTGTTGTTTTTGTTGAAATCAGTTACAACCACTTTGTTTTTCATGATTTCTTTCTTTTCAGAAATTACGGAAATGCTACTATTTCCTGCTGTGCCTGCCAATGAGTTTGCAGGATGCACACCAAAAATCATTGCTTCTTTACGTTTTAAAACGGTATTCCAAATATTATCAACTTTTGTTACTTTTTCGGTAAAAACGACATTTAATGCTGTGGAATAAAAATTGAAATTATCTGTGGTTGTAACATCAAATTCAAAAGTAAAATTTTCGGGTAATTTGGTAATATTCAATGGTGTAAAACTTCCTTTATCAGAAATTTGGAGCCATTTGGTGTTATTACCTTCCATAGTAACCAATTCTCCACTACTATTTGTAAACCAATTTACAGGGAAATCACCAATAGCATCATTGCTAAATTTTTCTTCAAATATGATTTTCGTTCCTGAAATAAAATCGGAATTCTTTTGAGTAATTTTTGTTTTAGCACCAGATTCATGTATGGATGATGTGTTTTTTTTTGAGGTGCTTTTGTTGTTATTCAAAATTTCATCCATACCATCGTTAGTGGTTTTGGTCGCTTTTTGTTCTATTTTTCGTTCAATAGCTCTTTCTGATGCTTTTTCTGCTTTTTTTGCTAGTTTATCAAGAAATTGTGCATTGCCATATGAAAATAACAACAGCATTATAAAAGTTGAAATTGTTTTCATTTTTTAAGATTTAAATTCTTTTTGGACTTTTAATTGAAGTAGTGGTGCCATCACCTAATTGACTATTCGCGTTATTTCCCCAACCAAATAATGTATTATCCGTTTTTGTTCCTAACGAATGTTGCAAACTAGTGTATACAGTATTCCAATTCGTCGATGTTCCTACTTGACGAGGTGTTAATTCGTCTGTATTTGATCCATTTCCTAGTTGCCCACGATCATTATTTCCCCATGACCATAATGTACCATCAGATTTTATGGCAAGAGTTGTTTTCTTTCCGCTTGAAGCCGTTTTCCATGTAGCCGTTCCAAGTTGAACAGGATCTGCTTTTGCTACCATTGTACCATCACCTAATTGTCCATTAGCATTATTTCCCCAAACCCATAATGTATTGTCAGTTTTTATAGCCAATGCCTGACTATCTCCAGCCGAAATTGATTTCCAATTGGTTGCAGTCCCTATTTGAGAGGGTACCGTTGAAATGACGCCTTGTAAAGTACCCCATCTCCATAATGTTCCATCCGTTTTTATACCAATACTAAACGTATTCCCTGCTGCAATTTCTTTCCAATTTGTAGCTGTTCCAATTTGTCTTAAGGAAGTTCTAGTGGTGGTTGTTCCATCTCCTAATTGGTACAAATGATTTAATCCACAGGCCCATAATGTTCCATCTGTTTTTACAGCAAGTGTGTGTGATAAACCTGCAGCGATTGCTTTCCAATTTGTTGCTGTCCCCATCATATATGGAACTGTTTTATTTACTAGGGTAGCATCATTTAAGTTTCCAAAATCGTTAACGCCCCAGCCCCAAAGTGTCCCATCGGTTTTTATAGCCAAATTAAAGCTTCCTCCCGTCGCTATGGTTGTCCATGTACTAGTTCCTATTTTTCTAGGAGATTTTGCACCACTTGATGTAGTGGTTGGATATCCTAATTGACCGGCACCATTATTTCCCCATGACCATATTGTACCATCTGTTTTTATCGCTAAGGAATGATAATACCCAGAGGTTACCATCGAATAATTTTGATAGCTTCCAGGAATTAGAGCCGGTATTGGAACAGGAGTTGGTGAATCATCATTAGAACAAGACACGAGTAACAGCGAACTGGCGGCGCAAATTGTTAGAATAGAAGTGATTAAAAGTGCGAATGTGTTTTTTAGTTTTTTCATTTTTTTTTAAATTAGTTTTTGATACAACGAACAGAATAACCGAATGTTTTAGTAGCCCCATTAGCCGCAGTTGAAGCAGAGGTTGTATTTAATACAACATATTC
>JAGORP010000040.1 GCA_018062725.1 Flavobacterium sp. | reverse complement strand
ATTAAGAGCCGATAGAGGGACTTCCTTCGACTACGCTCGGGATAAACTTCTCGTCCCAAATATGTGGATACAAAAAAAGTCTTCCATTGGAAGACTTTTTATTAAGAGCCGATAGAGGGACTCGAACCCACGACCTGCTGATTACAAATCAGCTGCTCTAGCCAGCTGAGCTACACCGGCGACTCAATTGTGGTGCAAATATAAAATTGAAAATCTAATTTCCAAAAGAAAAATGCACTTTTTTTCGTCTATTTTTTAATTAAAGTGCGTTGATTTTATCAACTAATTGATTCGCAGCAACTTCTAAATCTTTATTAATTTGTTTGAAGTGTGCTTTTTTATTTTCAACATTCTTAGCGTTCACTTTTGCTACTAATCCATCAAAAGTACGAATAGCTTCGTCAATAATTGCATTGGTTTCTTCTGTTGGTTTTCCCGTTGAAGTCATTTCGTATAAATAAACCGCTTCAATAATATCGCCTATTACGAAGTTGATGTCTTTTTTTAAGTTTTTAACACTTCCCATTTTTATGAATTTTAAATTTCGGTTGCAAAATTACAACTATTCTTTATATTTAGCACTATGAAATAGTTATTTCTAGTAAAACGGCTTGACCAACTATTTGGTAATCAGAAATTATGGCAGGCAACAAAATGGTATCACCTTCCGTGAACGAATATTTTTGCTGGTCGTATATAATCGAAAAATCACCTTCTGTACACATATACACCACAAATGCATCGCCATTATTGTATCGTTTCACTTCACCATCTAAAGGCAAAAATCGGGTGGTAAAATAAGGACATTTCACCACTTCATTCAATTGATTGACTTGTGCTGTATAGGTTACTTGCGCATTTACTTTTTTGTAGTTGATTGCTTCTAAAGCCAAATCAACATGCAATTCTCTGGTTTTACCTTGAGCATCTTTTCTATCAAAATCATACAAACGATACGTAATATCGGAAGTTTGTTGAATTTCTGCAATTACGGTTCCGGCTCCAATGGCATGTACGGTTCCTGTTTCGAGAAAAAACACGTCTCCTTTTTTGACTGGAATTTCATTCAATATGGAAACCAGGGTTTTGTTTTCCAAATGTTTAACATAATCTTCGGGAGAGGATTCTTCTTTAAAACCCACAATTAACTTAGCTCCTTCATCGGCTTGCATTACGTACCACATTTCAGTCTTTCCGAAAGAATTGTGACGCTTTTTTGCTAAAGTGTCATTAGGATGCAATTGTATGGATAAATCTTCACGTGCATCTAAAAATTTAAACAATAATGGAAATTGATTCCCAAATTCTTGGTGCACTTTTTCGCCTAAAATAGCCTTTGGACATTGCTCTAATAATTCAGACAATGATTTACCTTTTAAAGATCCGTTTTTTACCCTACTGATATCTCCTTCAACAGAAGACAACTCCCAACTTTCACCGGTAGTTTCGTTGGGAATATTTTTATTTAATAACGATTTTAGCTTGTTTCCTCCCCAAATCCTATCTTTAAAAATAGGCTCGAAAAGTAACGGATAGAATTCTGACTTCATTACAGCAAACTTTTAACTTTTTCTACCGTTTTATCCAAATGATTGGTGGCGTTCATATCATCGAAAATCATTTGGATGATTCCTTTTTTATCCACAACAAAAGTAACACGACCGGGTAATAGTCCCATCATACTGCTCTTAACTCCGAATAACTTTCGCAAAGATTTATCGGCATCCGAAAGCAAAACAAAAGGCAAATCATACTTGCTTGCAAACTTCTTGTGCGCTGGAACACTATCTCCGCTAATCCCAATTACTTCGGCACCAATGGCTTTAAACTCTTCGTATTGATCACGCAAAAAACAAGCTTGTTTAGTACAACCTGGTGTATCATCTTTTGGGTAAAAATAAATCACCAATACCTTCTTCTCTAGAACCGATTGAATATAAAAATCGTTTCCATTTTGATCTTTAGCCCCAAATAAAGGCAACTTATCTCCTATTTTTAATCCTTCTTGCATTATTCTCCTTTATAGGTTACAAAATTTCGTGGTGTTTCATATAAGGTCACTTCCAAATCATTTTCTGGCGCTATTCTTTTTCTAATTTTATTCCAAATCACGACAGCAATGTTTTCGGCTGTTGGATTCAAATCAAAAAATTCAGGAACATCAAGATTTAGATTTTTATGATCAAATGGTATTTCTACTTCTTCCAAAATATAGGTAGCTAAGTCCTTAATATCGATCACATAGCCTGTATCTGGATTAATTTTTCCAGTAACACTTACAATCAATTCATAGTTATGTCCGTGAAAATTAGGATTATTACACTTGCCAAAGACACGTTGGTTTTGTTCCTCCGTCCAGTCCTTTCGATACAAACGATGCGCTGCATTAAAATGTGCTTTTCTACTTACAGTAACTCTCATAAGGCATGTTCTTCTAAGAAATGATAAAATTCGTCGAAAATAATCTTAAACCAAACCGTATAATATTCGGGATGAATAAGCATATCCGATTTCACCTCTTCAATGGCCATCCATTTCCAGCTTTCCACTTCATCATTATTTATTTTCGGATCTTCATTATAGTATCCAATCATAACATGATCAAGTTCATGTTCGGTCAAACCATTATCAAATGGTGCTTTGTAAATAAAATGAAAAAGTTCTTTTAATTCAGTTACAAAACCCATTTCTTCTTGTAATCTTCTTGTTCCTGCTTGAATATTGGTTTCTCCCTCACGTTGATGACTGCAACAGGTGTTGGTCCATAATAATGGAGAATGATACTTATGATGTGCGCGTTGTTGCAGCATCATTTCATTTTTATCATTTAGTACAAAAACGGAAAAAGCACGATGTAGCAATGCTTTCTCGTGCGCTTCCAATTTTGGCATTAAACCAATTTGTTCGTCTTTATCGTTTACTAAAATTACCTTTTCTTCAGTCATTACATTTAATTACTGGGTAAAAATACAAAAAAAGAAACGAATCAAATCGATAAAAAAATCTTCGAATTAGGATTTATGTTACTTCGTTAGATACATTTTTCTTCTGGCATACAAATCGTAAAACTGATCGTCTTTTAAATCGTCTATGAATAAAATGCTTTCTCCGGTAGATTTCATCTCAGGTCCTAGCGCTTTATTCACATTCGGGAACTTACTAAAAGAGAAGACAGGTTGCTTGATCGCATACCCATTCAGTTTAGGATTGAACGTAAAATCGGTGACTTTATTTTTACCCAGCATTACTTTTGTCGCATAATTCACATACGGTTCTCCATAGGCTTTTGCAATAAAAGGCACTGTACGGGAAGCTCTCGGATTGGCTTCAATAATATATACAATATCATCTTTGATAGCAAACTGAATATTGATTAAACCCACCGTTTTTAATGCTACCGCAATTTTTTTGGTGTGGTCTTTGATTTGTTGCATCACAAATTCCCCTAAGTTAAACGGTGGTAAGGTCGCATTAGAATCACCCGAATGCACGCCACAAGGTTCAATGTGCTCCATAATTCCGATGATGTAGACATTTCCATCCGCATCACAAATCGCATCGGCTTCCGCTTCAATGGCACCATCTAAATAATGGTCTAATAATAATTTATTTCCAGGAATCGATTTTAACAAATCAATCACGTGTTCTTCTAATTCTTGCTTGTTGATTACGATTTTCATGCCTTGTCCACCCAACACATACGAAGGACGCACCAACAACGGAAAATCCAATGTATCAGCAAGTTTTGTAGCTTCTTCGGCACTTTCGGCAATTCCGAATTTCGGAAAAGGAATGTTCAATTCTGTCAATAATTCTGAAAAGCGACCTCTATCTTCCGCTAAATCTAGGGCATCGAAAGACGTTCCTAGAATTTTTATTCCGTATTTCGCTAGTTTTTCGGCTAATTTCAAAGCCGTTTGACCACCCAACTGAACGATTACCCCTTCTGGTTTTTCGTGTTGAATAATGTCATAGATATGTTCCCAAAAAACAGGTTCAAAATACAATTTATCGGCTGTATCGAAATCGGTGGAAACCGTTTCCGGATTACAGTTAATCATGATGGTTTCGTAGCCACATTCTTTGGCTGCTAAAACGCCGTGAACACAAGAATAATCGAACTCAATTCCTTGTCCAATTCGGTTCGGACCAGACCCCAACACGATTACTTTTTTCTTATCGGTAACCACACTTTCGTTGTGTACGTATCGTGTGCCATCTGCTTTTTCGATTTCCGCTTCAAAAGTCGAGTAGTAATACGGTGTTTGCGCTTTAAATTCGGCTGCACAAGTGTCGACTAATTTATACACACGTTGAATATTCATTTCATCGCGTAGTTTGTGCACTTGACTTTCCAAACAACCCATCATGTGAGCAATTTGACGGTCTCCGTATCCTTTTTGTTTGGCTTCAAGCAATAATTCTTTTGGTAAAGAATCTACTTTATATTTCGAAATTTCTTTTTCTAATTGAAATAACTCCTCGTATTGCTTTAAGAACCACATATCAATTTTTGTGATTTCATGAATTCTGCTCAATGGAATTCCCATCGCGATAGCATCATAAATCACAAAAACGCGGTCCCAACTTGCATAGGTTAGTTTCTCTATGATTTGTTCGTAATTTTTATATCCTTTCCCATCAGCTCCTAAACCATTTCGCTTAATTTCTAAAGATTGGGTGGCTTTGTGTAAGGCTTCTTGGAACGAACGACCAATTCCCATTACCTCTCCTACGGATTTCATTTGCAAGCCTAATGTTCTGTCGGAACCTTCAAATTTATCGAAATTCCAACGAGGTATTTTTACGATTACATAATCTAAGGTCGGCTCAAATAAAGCTGAAGTTGATTTTGTAATTTGATTTTGCAGTTCATCTAAATTGTATCCTAAAGCTAATTTCGAAGCGATTTTTGCAATAGGATAACCTGTTGCTTTGGAAGCTAAGGCAGAAGAACGGGAAACACGTGGATTGATTTCAATCGCCACAATATCTTCTTTTTCATCGGGTGAAACGGCGAATTGCACATTACAACCACCCGCGAAATTTCCGATAGAACGCATCATCAAGATGGCCATATCACGCATTTTTTGGAAAGTCGTATCCGATAAAGTCATCGCTGGTGCTACGGTAATGGAATCTCCCGTATGAATTCCCATTGGATCCATATTTTCGATTGTACAGATGATGACTACATTGTCGTTACTATCGCGCAACAATTCTAATTCGTATTCTTTCCAACCCATTAACGCTTTGTCGATCAAAACTTCGTGAATTGGAGATGCTTCTAAACCATAAGTTAAAGCCGCATCAAAATCTTCTTTCTTATAAATAATCGCAGCACCCGTTCCACCTAAAGTAAACGAAGGACGAATTACTAAAGGAAATCCAAATTCTTGTTCAATTTCTTTCCCTTTCAAGAAAGAGTTAGCTGTTTTAGCAGGTGCTTGAGGAACTCCAATTTTGTTTAATAAATTTTTAAATTGCTCTCTATCTTCTGTAATATTAATCGCATTGATATCTACCCCAATCAATCTTACATTAAAATCATTCCAAATCCCTTTTTCATCGGCTTCAATACATAAATTAAGTGCAGTTTGTCCTCCCATTGTGGGTAAAACAGCATCAATTTGCGGATGTGCTTTTAGGATTTCGATGATTGATTTTGTGGTCAGTGGCTTAAGATACACATGATCAGCCATGGTAGGATCTGTCATGATAGTTGCTGGGTTGGAATTGATAAGAATAACTTCAATTCCTTCTTCACGAAGCGAACGTGCTGATTGTGAACCTGCATAATCAAATTCGCAGGCTTGACCAATTACGATAGGTCCTGATCCAATAATTAAAACCGATTTAATTGAATTGTCTTTTGGCATTGTAGTGTGTTGTTGTTAATTTTTATTTTTTTAAATTATTCAGTTCCAAAAACATGAACATTCATCCCTAAATAATCTTCAATATCATACAAAATTTTCATTCCATTTTTTTGAGCAACTTTAATCGAATCACTATTTTCTTTATGAATAATAGATATAGTTTTTGCAGCTAATTTACTTTCAAAACAAAATACACTCATTTGTTTGGCAATTTCTGTTGCATAACCTTTACCCCAAAATTCAGGTTTCAATGAATACGCAATTTCATATAGGACTTCATTATTAATATCTCTTGGTAATATACCGCCTAATCCTATAAAGTTACCTGATTTTTTTTCAATTGCTGCTAAAAACCCTAACCCTTGGTTTTCATATCTTTTTAGCTGACTTAGAATCCATTCAGTTGCCAATGTTTCATGATCTTTTGTTAAATCAATACCTAAATATTTTAGTCTGTCATTATTAACAAAAAATTCTGTCCAAGTTGGAATGTCATCAAGAGTAAGTCTTCTTAGTTGTAATCGCGCTGTTTCTTGATTAAAATAATTCATTTTTTAATTAATAAGATGAAAATACCTTTTCATTATTACTTTCAAGTTTAGATTAATTGGTTCTAATAAATTATTTTATTTGAAACGTGACCAACCAAAAGTAAAAAGATTGAGGTGAACATTAGAAAATAACTCCCAAAAATTATTAAATTTTATAAACATGTTTAAAAAAAAGGCGTTACTAATAAAAGTAACGCCTTAATATTTTGAAAAAATTCAAACATTATTTTTTGTGTCTTGGTTCACAAGATACAGTTAATTTATGTCTTCCTTTAGCTCTACGACGAGCAAGCACTTTTCTTCCATTTGCAGAAGCCATTCTGTCCATAAAACCGTGCTTATTTCTTCTTTTTCTTTTCGATGGTTGAAACGTTCTCTTACTCATAACTTGGTATCTTTAAAATCTTGTATAAATATCTATCAAATAGGTTTCTGTAAAACCGAGTGCAAATATACAATGATTTTTTTTTCTTGCAAGTAGTTTTATAAAATAATTTTAATTCCTTTTACTATATTTGCAACTCAATAAAAAAACAAAGAAAATGTTTCACAGAAATATCAAACTAGTAATCGCTGCATTACTAATAATTACAAGCATTTGGCAATTTACAGAGAGTAATATTGGAAACGGATTTTTTTTAATTATTCTTTCTTTAATTCCCGTTTTCTTATACTTTAGAAACGAATATATCTTATTAGCCTTCTTAAAATTGCGTACACAAGATTTTGCTGGAGCTAAAAAATGGTTAGACAAAATTAAAAATCCAGAAACTGCTTTAATTCAAAAACAACAGGGATACTATAATTATTTAAACGGATTAATGGTTTCACAAACCAATTTAAATCAAGCGGAAAAATTCTTTAAAAAAGCAATTAGTTTAGGTTTAAATATGGATCAAGATTTGGCTTTGGCAAAATTAAATCTGGCAGGGATTGCGATGAGTCGTCGTCGAAAAATTGAAGCTACGAACTTATTAAACGAAGCAAAGAAACTGGACAAAAGCAACATTCTAAAAGAACAAATAACCATGATGAAAGAGCAGTTAAAAAAGATTTAACTAACTGTCATTTAAACATATAAAACAAAAAAGCTACACTTTCCGTGTAGCTTTTTTTATACAAAGTATGTCGTTCATCGATAATTTGACTTGTTTGTCGGGATAATTTTTTACATTTAGTAGGTAAGCATACTTTTGAACCGATTTTTAAAAGTTATGAAAACACTACTTACTTATATAGCAGTCTTTACAATTACTTTAGGATATTCACAGAATCTTGAATATAGTTTTCCTAGTGCCATAAAAAAGCACATTAAAGAATACAACAAACAAAGTGATTTGGCTTTCAAAGAAAATGAAACTATTAAAGGGCAAATACTCTTCGACTCATTGGTTTCGAATTATCTGGTAGGCACACAATTTCAGGATTACACTTTAAAAAGTTTTAAAAAAAAGAAAATCAAATTAAGTAAATTCAAAAAACCTGTTTTCATTTTAACCTATGCTTCTTGGTGCGTGCCAAGCAAAGGAGAGTTTCAAGCACTAAACAAATTAGCACAAAAATTCTCCAAAGAAGTGGCATTTGTGATTTTATTTTGGGATAAAAAATATTCTATTAAAAAAATTGCGAATAAACTCAACCACAATATCTCTGTGTGTTACGCTCATGAAACCTATAAAAATGATGCTTTAATTGTATCGCACTTAAAACATACTTTAGGTTTTCCGACTTCTTATTTTTTAGATGAAAATTTAAAAGTGGTTAATATTAGAAGAGGCGGAGCGCAACCCGAAAGAAAAAGTACTTTCGTACAGGCCTTTACAATGAATTACAACACTTTTAGAGAAGGTTTAGGCAGTTTACTTATTGGTAAAAACATTAAAGACGAACAGCTCACTACCAATTAATTATTTTTCTAATAACATTTTACCAGCAACAAGTATTAAAACGATGCTGAATATCTTTTTTAGCATTTTTTGATCTAAACCAATGGCCAATTTACTTCCAAAATAACTTCCAATTACAAAAAACACTGCTATTACGGCTGCATATTTCCAATTAATATACCCTTCTTTGTAATAATTAAAAACCGCAATCGCTGTTACAGGAACTACTAAAACTGCCAAACTTGTGCCTTGTGCTTGATGTTGACCAAAGCCTAATAACAATACCAACATTGGCACCATTATAATTCCACCACCAACTCCCACCAAACCACTGAGCATTCCTGCTAATAAACCAATAATTAGTAAGGAAACAATTGTTGTAATGCCCATAGCTTTCATAAATAAAGGGTTTCTATTTTATTTGATCGGAATTTCTATTGTGTATTTTTTCTTATCAGGATTGTCTAATTTTCTATCTCGCAACCAAGGGTTATGCAATTTCAACTCTTTGTAATTAATTCCTTGACTCTTTGCGAAAGTAGCTAAATTTGAAATGGCGCTATCTACTTCAATCTTTTTGGTTGGAATTGGAGCATACATGGCTTCTTTCGGAATGACGAACCCATACGATTCTGCATTTTTCATAATCTCTTTTAATGCTAGAATCCTAAAAACATAACGCGAGGTTTCGTCTACTAACAACAAATCATAATAATTAGTTACTTCTTGAAATTCAATTTGTTTTTGCAAGCCACTCATTCCACCATTATAAGAAGCTGCGGCTAAGGTCCATGATCCAAATTTTTCTTTGGCGCTTAACAGATATTCACAAGCCGCTTGTGTTGCTTTTTCAAGATGATAGCGTTCATCAACAATTTCAGTCACTTCGATTCCTCTTTCACGTGCAGTTTCAGGCATAAATTGCCAAAACCCTTTTGCACCGGCACTGGAAGTTGCATTGGTAAGAGCACTTTCAATTACGGCCAAATATTTAAAATCATCTGGAACATTATTTTTAGCCAAAATAGGCTCGATGATTGGAAAAAATCTATGTGCACGTTTGATTATCAATATCGTTGATCCATGTAAGTTTTCATTTACCACCAATTCTCTATCCAGGCGTTCTTTTACATCTGAAATATGGAGAGGCACTTCTTCTCCAGCAAAATCAACTTTTTTCGGAAAATCACCAACCTTTTTTGCGCCTATGAAAAACAAAGACACTACAAGTACCGAAAGTATAACATTATATTTTTTCATTTTTCTTATTTAATATAATTTCAGGCAAATTACTATTAAACCATCTAAAACGATTTAGAATCATAATATGCGTTCCTCCTTTTATATTTATAAATTCTTTAATATTCTTTGATGGAAAAACCTCATCTGCATCGCCTTGAATATGAATTACATTTTGATCAATTTCTGTTCTTTCCCAACACACAATTTGCTCAATTGACCAATCTAAATAATGTTTATCGCGCATGGTCATGTACTTTTCATATAATTTTATGCGTTGCTTAATTACATCTCCGAATGCATATTTCGCTAAGAATTCCATGTTTTGCGCCAAACTTGTCGGCACTATTTTATAAGCTTTCGTTGTTTTCGCTAATTTCATTCTTCGGGGTAATTCCTGGTTACATTTAATACTCGAAATAATAATTATCTTCTTCGGATGTACAAACTGTGCCATTTCTTGTACCAAAATCCCACCAAAAGAAACCCCTATTAAAACAACTTCCTCATGTTCAATTTTCTCAGCCATTCGTTTCGCATAATGAGACAACAACTCTTTCTTTTCAGGCATAACCCATTCGAGAAAATGCATTTCAAATTGTTCTTCAGGTAATTTTATTCGCTCAAAAATGGAAGAACTAGCAGCCATTCCCGGCATAAAATAAACATGGATTTTTGACATTATCGGCTCAGATTACTTTGTATTTAATAAATTTTCACGAAATTTGCATAAAAATAAGTATTTCCAATTTGAATGAATTGAACTTTACCTAAAATTATCAATTTTTTAAGAATAGCTTTGGCATTCACCAAAAATATTCAATGTACGAAATACTACCATGGAAATTAAAGACAATACTTTTTCTAGACAATTTGAAACTTTTGCAGGCGACAAATTAATTACGTTGGAATATTCATTTCAAGAAAAAAAAATATTTCTAACTCGTTTGAATGTTCCAGAAAACTTTACAGATGAAGATTTTATTTCTGATTTCTTAAAAAATGTTATGGCAATTGCCCTCGAACGAAAACTAAAAGTAGTTCCCATTTTACCCAAAATTGTTGTTTTTTTCAAAAAAAACCCAATTTACAAAGAGTTGTTGCCTCCTGGAATTCGATTGTAACAGAAACCTTTAGTAGACACAACCAACGGCTTATTTGCATATGACTTCAGAAGGAACAAACCAGAAAATAATTCATTTTTTCGAAAATATCGAAAAATATTACGGTTGCAAAACCGAGATTACCGAAGGTTTGTATTGTAAATCAGAAATAAACAATCCCGATTTTACCACATGGAATTTATCAGAATTTACACTTATTCGATCTGGCTATCGTAATAATGGTGAACGATTTATGTTTGAAGGCGAAAAAATGTATTTCGAAATTTCGGCGAAGAATATTATTAGTTTAGGAGAACCTGGAAGAAATAAATTCGATTTTATTGAGCAATACAGCGAGACTGTTTTTAGAATTACGAAAATTCGGTTTCACCACAAATATTAACGATTTGTTAATATAAGGAAAATACTTACTTTAATTTTAAAACACTTACTTTTGCGCTCAATTTAAAATTTTTCAAAATGAAAAAAAATTATTCTTTTATTATTCTTTCTTTTATCCTTTCAATTAGTACAAACGCACAAACAATTTGTGGAATTGTAGCTGAAAATCAAAGTTTAACGCTAACGGCTCCCGTTGGACAAGTAATAACTTCGATTAATTTTGCAAGTTATGGTACACCAACAGGATCTTGCGCTACAAATGACTTAACTATTTCGGCATGTCATTCTAACACTAGTAAATCTGAAGTTGAAGCATTAGCATTGGGAAATAACTCTTTCACTATTGCTGCTACAAATACTGTTTTTGGAGATCCTTGTAATGGTACTGTAAAAAAATTAGCAGTTATAGCAGGTTATGGTGTGTTAGCAAATACTACTTTTTCAATTAATTCAAAAATAAGTATGTATCCAAACCCAGCTCAAAATATTATTACAGTTAGTTACAAATCATTGAATTCTGTTAATTTAGAAATAATGGATTCTGTTGGCAGATTAGTTAGCACAAATAAACTAAATGAAGACACCACTAAAATTGATATTAGCAATTTTAGTAATGGTACATATATTTTCAAAATCATTTCTGAAGAAGGAATAGGAGTGAATAGAATTATTAAAAACTAAACTTAATAACTCTTTAATATAAAAAAGCTAGGATAAATTTAAATTTATCCTAGCTTTTTTATATTAATAATGTTTAGCTAAACATTAACGAAACTAATACGTACACTTCCATCTTCATCAATTTTGGTCAAATTGATTTCATGTAATGTATTGACTAATTCGGGATTCCAAGGGGTTTTTACTTTTACATAATTTTCGGTAAATCCGTGAATGTAACCTTCTTTATTTTCGCCTTCAAACAATACTGTTCTATTGGTTCCAATCTGGCTTTCATAAAAAGCTCGACGTTTTTTCACTGATAATCCACGTAACATTTTACTTCTTTTAGCTCGAACATTTCCAGGAACTACATCTTCCATAGCAGCGGCTTCAGTATTGTCTCTTTCAGAATAAGTAAATACGTGCAAATACGAAATATCTAATGTATTTAAAAAATTATAGGTATCTAAGAAATGCTCATCAGATTCACCTGGAAAACCAACAATCACATCCACTCCAATACAAGCGTGTGGCATGACTTCGCGAATTTTAGTCACCCTATCTGAATACAATTCACGTAAGTAACGACGCTTCATCTTCTTTAATACTTCATTTGAACCGGATTGCAACGGAATATGAAAATGGGGAACGAAAGTGCGACTTTGCGACACAAAATCGATGGTTTCATTTTTTAATAAATTGGGTTCGATAGAAGAAATACGCAAGCGCTCAATTCCATCCACATCATCTAAGGCTTTCACCAAATCTAAAAAGGTATGTTCGTGTTTTTTATTTCCGAATTCTCCTTTTCCGTAATCTCCAATATTTACACCTGTTAACACAATTTCTTTGATTCCTTTGGCTGAAATTTCGGCAGCATTTTGCAAAACATTTTGCATGGTATCGCTACGAGAAATTCCTCGAGCTAACGGAATGGTACAATAAGTACATTTATAATCACACCCGTCTTGCACTTTCAAAAAAGCGCGAGTTCTATCTCCAATGGAATAACTTCCAACATAAAAATCAGCTTCTTCAATTTCACAAGAATGTACTTCACCCATGTCATTTTTGGATAAGTCATTCAAATAATCGGTGATTTTGAATTTTTCGGTAGCCCCTAAAACCAAATCCACTCCATCTACAGCTGCCAATTCCTCAGGCTTTAATTGCGCATAACACCCAACTGCAGCTACAAAGGCTTTATCGTTGAGTTTCATGGCTTTTTTTACAATTTGTTTGAATTGTTTATCGGCATTATCCGTTACCGAGCACGTATTGATAACGTAAATATCGGCCACTTCTTCAAAGTCTACACGGTCAAAACCTTCGTCTTTAAAATTACGGGCAATGGTAGAAGTTTCTGAGAAATTCAGTTTACAGCCTAACGTATAAAAGGCTACTTTCTTGTTGTTTTCCATAAAATAGCTCAATTCATGAAATCGTTGTCAAAAAATTGAGGTTGCAAATTTAAGAATATTTTTTTTATCACCATTTTTGGTTAGAAAAAAAAACAAAAATAGCTAGATAAACTACTTACATCGATTTAAAAAGCCGTTAGTAGATTTGTTCTTTGTTACGTAAATAATACCTATATATTTGCTCCAAATTAATAAAAACAAATGCTATGAAAAAACTAATTTTAAATGCTATATTGTTAGCAACACTTTTTACGGGAAGTATTTCTTGCAGCAATGATGATGATTCTACTACACCAGCTCCAGTTGTTTTCCCTGAAGAAAATCCATTACAAAAGTATGTTACAACTACAGGGTTTAATACTACAACTAATTTTATAAACTCTGGTAATTATGAATTTGGAATCCGTTTCAAACCAACAGTTAATGGAAAAATAAATAAAATATTTGTAAAAATTCCTGATGCACAAACAGATGTAAGAGTAACTATTTGGGATGTTTCTGAAGGTATTATTTACAGAACTGAAAAAATTGCTTCGGTAACTGCAGACGTGACGGCAAGTAAATCTATATCTCCACTTTCATTAAAGAAAGACAAAGAATACATGATTACTTATAATACTAACGATTGGTATAAAAGAAACAAAGCTGACAACTCTGCTGCAACTTATCCAATAACAGCTGGAAATATTTCCATCACAGGTTACGGTTGGGTTTCAGGAACAGGACAAACATACCCTACTAATTTTGAAACTACTTATTATGCTGGGGACTTAAGTTTTGCATTTCAACCAACATTATAACATTAAAAAAGGGAGATATAAATATCTCCCTTTTTTATTCTTTTCTATATTTTTTAGTCTCTTCAAAAACGTATTCTAAGATTTTAGCATCTTCTTCCGTAAAATCAACTTGACGACGCGCCATTACAATTTTAGCCGTTTGAAATGCTTTTGAAGTCATATACGTTGTAAATCCTGAAGCACCACCCCAAGAAAAACTCGGCACAAAATTACGTGGAAAACCAGAACCAAAAATATTGGTAGAAACACCAACAACAGTACCTGTATTAAACATCGTATTGATTCCACATTTACTGTGATCGCCCATCATCAATCCACAAAATTGCAATCCCGTTTTAGCAAAATTCTCGGTTTCATAACTCCATAATTTCACCTCTTCGTAATTATTTTTAAGATTGGAATTGTTACTATCAGCCCCAATGTTACACCATTCCCCTAGAACGGAGTTTCCTAAAAAACCGTCATGCCCTTTGTTGGAATACCCAAACAATACCGAATTATTTACCTCGCCACCAATTACCGAATGCGGTCCAACAGTAGTTGCACCATATACTTTGGAAGCCAATTTTACACGACCACTTTCACAAAGTGCAAAGGGACCTCTGATAACAGAACCCTCCATAATTTCGGCATTTTTACCGATATAAATGGGACCAGTTGATGCGTTTAAAGTAACAAATTCCAACTTTGCTCCTTCTTCGATAAAAATATTTTCAGGTGACAATACATTTACCGATTTCGGAATAGGTTGTGAATTTCTGCCCTCGGTAATCAACTCGAAATCTTCACGGAGCGCCGCATCATTTTTAGAAAATATATCCCAAGTATTTTCGATTCGAAGACATTCTTGATCAAATTCGATAATTTCAAAAGTATCAAAGTCTACTTCCTGATTCTCTTTACTGTAAAAAGCCACCACCTCATCATGATTAAATATCGCTTGATTTACTTCCAAATTTTTGACCATTTCAACCAAAATATCATTAGGCAAGAACGACGCATTAATCATCACATTTTGTTCCATCTCTACCATTGGGTACTTTTCAGATAAATATTCTTCTGTAATGGTAGTTGTAGTATAACCTAAATGCTTTTCCCATTTTTCACGGATGGTTAAAATTCCAACTCGAATATCGGCAACAGGTCGGGTAAATGTAAAAGGAAGTAAGGCATTACGGACAGTGCCGTCAAATAATATATAATTCATTTCAGATTTCAGATTTCAGATTTCAGATTTCAGATACAATATATCAAAAAAAAGAAATCTATTATGCGTTTGTGTCAAAGTTACAAAGTTTAACTATAAAACGACAAGTTCCCAAATAAAAAAAGCCTCTCCGACTGGAAAGGCTTTTGTATCAAAATAAAAACAGCGATTATTTGCTGAATTTAGCATATTTGTTTTTGAATTTATCAATACGTCCTGCAGTATCAATAAGTTTCGATTTACCTGTGTAAAAAGGGTGAGATGTTCTAGAAATCTCCATTTTGAATACTGGGTATTCTACACCTTCGTGCATGATAGTTTCTTTAGTTTCAACTGTTGATTTAGTAATAAAAACATCTTCGTTTGACATGTCTTTAAAAGCAACTAATCTGTAATTTTCTGGGTGAACTCCTTTTTTCATAATAAATCTTTTTATGTTTTGCTACGTTGGGTCTTGATGCTTTTCTGAGTAAAAGGTATCGACTTACAGTAACTTTTGTTGTATTTCTTTTTAATTCAGGGTGCAAATTTACAACTATTTTTTAATAATCAAACTATTATGTAACTTTTTTTGTGTTTTAGCAACTAACCCCATAACTTTAATTATTATTATATTTGCAACTTAAACATCCTGAAAGTATGAACGAAATTATTAAGAAAAATGGAATTTATTATGGTATTATCATTGGCCTTGTAGCGGTTTCGTTTCAAGTTATTATTTACGCAACCGGAAATGATCTTTACAAAAGTACTATTGCCGGATTATTAGTTACTCTTTTATATTGGTCAATACGTATT
>JAGORP010000131.1 GCA_018062725.1 Flavobacterium sp. | reverse complement strand
CTTCCTGTAGGATTTTCTGAATATAAATCTAATAAGCTACCATCATTTTCATAATAGTTGTCTCTCATAGCAGTTTGTGTATACAATGTCCACAAATCACCATAACTAGCGTTACTTCCACTATTTGTGTTATTGTCAATAATATTGAACAGTTGTGTTTTTAAGGTATAACCAGTCCCTATAGCAGTATCATAATATCCTGCAGGAATTGAATTAACTTCGAGGGTATTTTTGGTTGAATTTTGTGCAAATCCTAATGTTACAAATAGAATTGTAATTAATGAGTAGATTTTTTTCATAGTAATAATGTTAAAAAATTGTAAAAATAAATTTGGGGCTACTAAATTACTACAATTTATTCTAATACAAACACTATTTGGAAAGAAAAAATGTAATTATATTTTTCGTTCCAATAAAGCCATGTAAAATCCGTCAAAACCAGATTCGGAAGCCAAAACTTTAACATCTTTAATAAAAGTAAAGTTTTTGCCACTTTCTGTGGTTAAAAATTTCTTAACCTGATCTTGATTTTCAGAAGGTAAAATCGAACACGTTGCATAAACCAATTTTCCACCAGGCTTTACGATTTTAGAATAACTTTCCAAAACCTCGGCTTGTACTTTTTTGATATTTTCAATGAATTCGGGTTGTAACTTCCATTTAGAATCTGGATTACGTTTCAAGACACCTAATCCACTACAAGGAGCATCAATCAATACTCTATCAGCCTTTTCATGTAATTTTTTAATTACTTTGGTAGAATCGATAATGCGATATTCGATATTAAAAGCACCGTTTCTTTTGGCTCTCAGTTTTAATTGCTTTAGCTTACTTTCGTACAAATCCATAGCGATCAGTTGCCCTTTGTTTTCCATCAAAGAAGCCATGTGTAAGGTTTTTCCACCTGCACCCGCACAAGTATCAACAACGCGCATCCCTGGTTTTACATCTAGAAAATGTGCAACTAACTGAGATGAGGCATCCTGAACTTCAAACAGACCTTCTTTAAAAGCATCGGTTAGAAATACATTGGCTCTTTCTTTAAGGACTAAAGCTTCGGGTTGGTCTTTTAAGGTTTCAGTTTCAATATTCAAATCCATTAAAAGATTACGAAGTTTTTCACGAGTTGTTTTAAGGGTGTTGGTTCTCAAAATGACTTTTGCTTGTTGGTTTTGAGCGGCCAATTCGGTAGCCCAAAGTTTTTCTCCCAGTTCTTTTACACCCAATTCATCCATCCAATCTGGAATCGATTCTTTGATAGCTCTGGTTTTAGATAGTTCATCAAAACGACCTTTAATTTTGCGTTCTGGCGTGCCTTCCAATTGTCTCCAATCCGGAATAGTATACCCGCGTAAAACGGCCCATGCCGCAAACATTCTCCAAAGATTATCACGGTCGTACGGCTCTCTAACTTCCGCAATTTCAGCGTATAAACGTTTCCAACGCACAATTTCATAAATGGTTTCAGCCACAAACTTTCTATCGGAACTTCCCCAACGTTTGTCTTTTTTTAAGGCACGAGCTACTACTTTATCAGCATATTCTCCTTCGTTAAAAATGGCATTTAATGAATCTATTGTAGTGTAAACCAGGTTTCTATGTAATCGCATGTTTGAAAAATTAAGCGTGCAAAGATAGTATAAAGTTGGAAGTTAGAGGGTAGAAGTTAGAAGTTTTTTTAATTAAAATTCAAGTTTTGTCGTGTAACCAAATATTTTTAAGAATATTTGAGTACTCTGTTTTAATTATGTATTTTCGTGCACTGATTTATATATGAAAATTATATTACAATGAAATACGATATTATTGTTTTAGGAAGTGGTCCTGGTGGTTATGTAACTGCTATTAGAGCTTCACAATTAGGTTTTAAAACCGCAGTTATTGAAAAAGAAAATCTTGGTGGTGTTTGCCTGAATTGGGGATGTATACCAACAAAAGCATTATTAAAATCAGCCCAAGTTTTCGAATATTTAAAACATGCTTCCGATTATGGACTTTCTGTGACTGGATTTGATAAAGATTTTGGAGCCGTTGTGGCACGTTCTAGAGGTGTTGCCGATGGAATGAGCAAGGGAGTTCAATTCTTAATGAAAAAAAATAAAATTGACGTGATTGAAGGCTTTGGTAAATTAAAGCCAGGTAAAAAAATTGACGTTACCGCTGCTGATGGTAAAGTTACCGAATATTCAGCCGATCATATTATTATTGCAACGGGTGCTCGTTCTCGCGAATTACCTAATTTGCCTCAAGACGGAAAAAAAATCATTGGATACCGTCAAGCCATGACGTTGGCAGAACAACCAAAATCGATGATTGTGGTGGGTTCTGGTGCGATAGGAGTTGAGTTTGCAAGTTTTTACAATGCTATGGGAACTAAAGTGACTATCGTTGAATTTATGCCAAATGTAGTTCCTGTGGAAGACGAAGATATTTCAAAACAATTTGAGCGTTCGTTAAAAAAAGCAGGAATTGAAGTAATGACGAATTCTTCGGTAGAAAAAGTAGATACTTCTGGAAAAGGGGTTAAAGCTACAGTAAAAACAGCTAAAGGGGAAGAAATTTTAGAAGCGGATATTTTACTTTCTGCAGTTGGAATTAAAACCAATATTGAAGGAATTGGACTAGAAGAAGTAGGTATTGCTACCGATAGAGATAAAATTTTAGTGAATGCCTACAACCAAACGAATGTTCCGGGTTATTATGCTATTGGAGATGTAACTCCAGGGCAAGCGTTAGCGCACGTAGCTTCTGCGGAAGGTATTAATACTGTTGAAAAAATTGCAGGTCTTCATGTGGAGCCAATTGATTACGGAAATGTTCCGGGTTGTACTTATGCCACTCCTGAAATTGCTTCGGTAGGTTTGACTGAAAAACAAGCCAAAGAAAAAGGATACGAAATCAAAGTAGGTAAATTTCCTTTTACAGCTTCTGGTAAAGCAAAAGCTGCTGGTACTCCTGATGGTTTTGTGAAAGTGATTTTTGATGCCAAATACGGCGAATGGTTAGGTTGTCATATGATTGGTGCCGGTGTTACTGATATGATTGCCGAAGCGGTTGTAGCTCGTAAATTAGAAACGACAGGTCATGAAATCTTAAAAGCAATTCATCCACACCCAACGATGAGTGAAGCCGTAATGGAAGCTGTTGCCGACGCCTATGGTGAAGTGATTCACTTATAAGGAAAAGCAATCTAATATTAAATCCGTTTTGTGAAAACAAAGCGGATTTTTCATTTTATGGCGTATTTTATTAATTAAATTTCGTGATTTCAATAAAATGCTGAATTTCAATTGTTGCTTTGAAATTTGTATTATGAAAACAGGAATGATCCTTTGTTTTTTACTTTTATGCGGATTTAAGTCGTGCCGAAAATCTGTAGAAAAATATCTTGAAGGAGAGAATACCTGTTGTTTTAAAAGAAAAATCTAATTCTTCAACTCAAAATATCGATTCGGATAATCTGTAATAATTCCGTCAACACCAAAACTAATAATTCGTTGCATATCGTCTTTTTTGTTAATTGTCCACGGAATTACCTTTATATTTTTTTGATGTAACTGATTGACTTTCTTTTTGTTTAATAAAATAAATTCAGGACTGTACACATCGGGTCTAAAGCCTAATAATTTTAAATTTTTAGAAATTGACATTTTATTTTCCACTAATAAAACAGTCTTATACTTCGGAAAATTAGCATGTACATGTTGTAAGGTTCTAACGTCAAAGGATTGAATGTAAATTCGATCAGAAATATTCTTCTGGTTCAAGACAGCCATTAATAACGCAACGAACTCCATTGGTTTAGGGTGAAAGAGGTCATCACCCTTTGGATCCGATTTGGTTTCAATATTGTATTGGATTTTTCTCCCTGGATAGTTTTTTTGAATATAGCTTTCAGCAAAATCGATTACTTCGCTCAATAAAGGCTTGTAGGTTTTTAATTTTTCTTGTTCTGTAAAACGTGGATGAATTTTACTTCCACAATCATATTGCTTGATTTGGGAGTAATTCATTTGATACAGATTGAAATTTTTTTCGTCTATTTCTGCAATTTCATTTCCATTTAAATCCAATGTAATTTCATGTGATAAAAAAGGTTCATGTGATAATACAACTTCATTGTCTTTGGAAATTACCACATCCATTTCAAGTGTAGTTACACC
>JAGORP010000039.1 GCA_018062725.1 Flavobacterium sp. | reverse complement strand
GACTTGTTTTCTTTGAGTAAAGTCTCAATAACAATCCGTTCATTTAAGGTTAATCGCCTGCGTAATTTTTCCATAATTCAACAAAGATAAAATTTATCATTTGTTGCATTAAGTTATTGAATTCTCCAGCCAGCAACTCCATAAAATTGATTGGGTGTTTCAACAAAGTAGGCAACTAAACAAAGTACTACCCAAAAGGCATTTAAAAAAATTAAAGTATTAATATTTCCGAACTTTCCAGAAGCTCTTGAGGTTAAAAAAGCGCCAAGTACGGCTACAATTTGAATTACTAATATACTAATAATTAATCCGGTTGTTTTCTGACTGTCGGTTTCCCAATTAATTTCTTCGGCACCAAAATAAGTTGCCACTAACATAACAGTTTGTACCGCCATGATAAAAACAAAATAACTCGTTAAGTATCTTTTTAATACCAGATTTTTTTTGACATCCTTCCAAACTAATTTTAATTCATCAAATCCGTCAAACAAAACCGCCCGAGTTACTTTATGTCCCGTTGAAACCCCTTTGGGTAAAAAATAATACGTAATATGACTAAATCCGATCCACCAAATGCCTACCAATACAAACGAATAACGCATCATTTCAATTTTATCTTGTAGAGGAGCTTCTTTTGGGACCGACATGACCATAGCTAAATTGATAATTAACAAAATAGTACTTCCAATATATCCCATTGAAAAGCCACGGGCACTCACCCTATCTTGTTGTTCTGGAAAAGCGATGTCTGGTAAATAGGAATTATAAAACACTAAACTTGCCCAAAAACCTACCAATCCGAATAAATAAATGGTATAACTAATAAAAAAATTATCAATCGTAAACCAATACAAACCGATACATGAAAGTCCACCCATGTAACAGAAAAAACGTAAAAAAGCTAATTTGTTCCCTACATAATCTGCGATTCCGGATAAAATAGGAGAAATAAAGGCCACAATTAAAAAAGCCAATGCCGTAACAAAAGTAATCATGGCAGTACCTTTAAAATGATAGCCATAAACATCTACATAATCTCTGTTTTTTTCAGCAAAAATAGCCTCATAAAATATTGGAAATATAGCCGAAGCAATCACCAGACTATACACTGAATTTGCCCAATCATAAAAGGCCCACGCATTTAATAATTTTTTATCTCCCTTTTGTAATGGTCGCATATTGTTTCTTTTAAAGCATAAAAAAAGCCCCGATAATCGGGGCTCCTAAAGTAATATTTTTATTTAAATGTAACACCAAATTTTTTAGCTTCTTCTTTTACACCAGGAATCATTGCTGTTATATTTTTAATACGCGTTTCATTACTTGGATGCGTACTCAAAAATTCTGGTGGTGCCTGTCCACCCGCTTTTGCAGTCATTCTTTCCCACACATATACCGCATTTTCTGGAGCGTATCCTGCAATTGCCATCAACAATAATCCAATTTTATCGGCTTCACTTTCATGACTTCTACTAAAAGGCAACATACCGCCAACTTGTGACGCTAATCCGTAATATTGCATAAACTCTTGTTGTTTTTGAGCTTCTTGCCCACTAGTTGCTACCGCTACTGCTACACCGCCAACTTGCTGTAACATTCCGGCACTCATTCTTTGTTGACCGTGATTTGCTAAGGCGTGTGCTACTTCATGTCCCATTACAGCAGCCAATCCTGAATCATCTTTGGTAATAGGAAGAATTCCTGTGTAAACCACAATTTTACCACCCGGCATACACCAAGCATTCACTTCTTTGCTATCTACAAGGTTGTATTCCCAAGCGTAATCTTTTAAATAAGTTGGATTTCCATTAGCCGTTAACCATCTTTCGGCAGCTACTTTTATTTTTGAACCAATCGTCTCCACTTTTTTGGCATCAGCAGTACCCTTTAGTACTTTATTTGCTGTTAAAAACTGATTGTATTCTTGAAAAGCCATTGGAAATATCTGACTATCTGGCACTAATGCCATTGTTTTAGCCCCTGTAAATGGATTTGTTGCGCATGCAGCAATCAACAACAATCCTATCCCTGATACTATGATTCCTTTTTTCATTTCTAGTTTGTTTTGTTGTAGTAAAATTAATGCAATTTTTTATAAATCGCTAATCATAACGTTAAAGTATTTTTATGATTTATTTAAGATTCAAAATCCATACCAAAAAATAAAAAGAAGTAAATTGCAGTATATTTTAATTAAATCATTTTGAAGCCAAAAAAGAAACAAGGAATTGAAGTTCCGAAAGTTATCATTAATAGTCTTAAAGTAATTCAGTTTTTTTCTACTGATTTAGTAACAAAGGTTGGAGCCAAAATTTTTACCACACCTATAAAACACAAAACACCAAATAGGGAGTTAAAAATGGACGCTAATGCCAAGCAAGAAAAGATTTTTATCCCTAAAATCAACAAAAGTGTTGTGGTTTATCATTATGGTGATAGCCCTAAAAAAGTACTTTTAGTTCATGGTTGGTCAGGAAGAGGGACCCAATTAGTCAAGTTTGCAGATGAATTAGTTGCCAAAGGGTATTCTACGATAAGTTATGATGCTCCAGCACATGGGAAATCTGATACCAAAACTACGTTGATGCCTGAATTTATTGCTACTAACTTAGAACTTGAAAAATTGTATGGCCCATTTGAATTTGCTATTGGACATTCATTAGGTGGAATGGCATTACTAAATTCTGTAAAACAAAAACTAAACCTTAAACGATTAGTTATTATTGGAAGCGGAGACAAAATCATTGATATTTTACACGAATTTGTCAGAAAACTGCAATTAAAGCCAATTGTTGCCGAAAAAATGAGACTCATATTTGAACATAAATTTGGGGAACCCATGGAAAATTATGCTGCCAATGTTGCCGCAAAAGAAGTTAAAATTCCAACCTTAGTGATTCATGACGAGCACGACTACGAAGTTCCAATCTCATGCGCCACCAACATTCATAAACATTTGTCTAACGGAGAACTTTTTGTCACTCAAAAATTAGGACATCGAAAAATTTTAGGAGACGAAAAAGTGATCCAAAAAGCCTTATCTTTTCTACATGAGTAATTTACTAAAATATATCGTTTTAATCACTTTATTGGTTTTTCAATCCTGCGTTGGGCAAGAAAAAAGAACTTCAAAAAAGAAACCTATGGAATATGAAATTGTAAAAACAGATGCCGAATGGAAAACACAACTTGGAGAAGAACGCTATCGAATTCTTAGAGAAAAAGGCACTGAATATCCTCACACGGGAGAATATAATTTGCATTTTGAAGAAGGCACCTACGTCTGTGGTGGCTGTCAAGAACCGCTATTTAAAAGTGATGCAAAATTTAAATCGGAATGTGGTTGGCCTTCATTTGATGATGCCATCGACGGGAAAGTAAAATATAAAAAAGACACTACTCATGGGATGCAAAGAACCGAAATTTTATGTGCCAAATGTGGAGGCCATTTAGGACATGTTTTTGATGATGGTCCAACAAAGACTGGAACCCGTTTTTGTGTTAATTCTTTATCAGTTGAATTCAAAAAATAAAGATTTATTGATAATTACGTTAATTTTCTTTAATTTGCATTCTTAATCACACCTATTTATAGAATGACCAAAATTACTCGACTATTTGATTTCCCTTATTATCAACTAGATAAACAAAATTTACCAGATGCCCTTGTAACCAAATACAATGGGGAGTGGGTAAAAACATCTACACAAGAATATATTGATCAAGCCAATACCATTTCAAGGGCACTGATAACTATTGGTGTTCAAAAAAATGATAAGATTGCCATCATCTCTTCAAACAATAGAACCGAATGGAATATTATGGATATTGGTGCCTTACAAACTGGGGCACAAACAGTTCCAATTTATCCTACCATTTCACAAGAAGATTATGAATATATTTTAAATCATTCTGAAGCGAAATATTGTTTTGTATCGGATGTAGAAGTATTAACAAAATTAAATGCCATAAAAGCCAATGTGCCTTCTTTAATTGGAGTGTACACATTCAATGAAATTCCTAGCGAAAAACATTGGTCGGATCTTTTAGCCATTGGCAAAGATACTTCCACACAACATTTTGTTGAAGAAAGAAAAAACAACGTACTTCCATCCGATTTAGCTACCATTATTTATACTTCAGGTACCACCGGAAAACCAAAAGGAGTTATGCTTTCGCATCAAAATATCGTCTCTAACGCTTTAGATAGTGCGGAACGAATCCCTTTCAATGAAGGTAATGCCAGAGCCTTGAGCTTCTTGCCTATTTGCCATATTTTCGAAAGAATGATTTTGTATTTGTATCAATATTATAGCGTTTCCGTCTATTTTGGTGAATCTATCGAGAAAATTAGTGATAATATAAAAGAAGTACAACCCAATGTCATGTCGGCTGTACCAAGACTTTTAGAAAAAGTATACGATAAAATTTATGCCAAAGGAACCGAATTAACCGGCATCAAAAAGAAACTTTTCTTTTGGGCTATTGATTTGGGATTGCGCTACGAACCTTATGGCGCCAATGGCTGGTGGTACGAATTTCAACTTAAAATTGCTAGAAAATTAATTTTTAGCAAATGGAAAGAAGCTTTAGGTGGTAAATTAGATTTAATGGTTTCTGGTAGTGCCGCTTTGCAAACCAGATTAACTAGAGTATTTGCTGCAGCCGAAATTCCGATTATGGAAGGATATGGTTTAACTGAAACTTCTCCAGTAATTTCTGTAAATGACTTACGAAATAAAGGATTTAAAGTAGGAACAGTTGGAAAACTCATCAAAAATGTAGAAGTGAAAATTGCCGAAGACGGTGAAATTCTATGTAAAGGACCTAACGTAATGATGGGCTACTACAAAGATGAAAAACAAACAACGGAAGTAATCGTGGATGGCTATTTCCATACCGGAGATATCGGAGAATTTGACAGCGAAGGTTTCCTAAGAATTACAGACCGTAAAAAAGAAATGTTCAAAACTTCTGGCGGAAAATATATCGCCCCTCAAATCTTAGAAAACACCATGAAACAATCCCGTTTCATCGAGCAGATTATGGTTATTGGGGACGGACAAAAAATGCCTGCTGCCTTTATTCAGCCCTCGTTTGAATTTGTAAAAGAATGGGCTAAAATTCACAATATCACTTTAGGAGAGTCTAATGAAGAAATTATAAGCAATCCGAAAGTAATTGATCGAATTCAAGAGGAAATCAATGAACTGAATAAAAAATTCGGAAACTGGGAACAAATCAAACGTTTCGAACTTACCCCCGATTTATGGACCATTCCTGCGGGACATCTTACGCCTACACTAAAATTAAAACGTAAAGTGGTTTTAGAAAAATACCAAGGTCTGTACGATAAAATATACAACTAAACTCATTTCATTATGCAAACTAAACTTCTTTTTTGTTTTTCAATTCTCATGATTTCATTCTTTGGTTGTAAAAACAAGGAAGAAGTTTCTAATTTAAACTATTTCAATTACGCCAGTCCCGAAGATCAATACACGGGAGGCATTAAAATGATTCCAATAAAAACTCCTGCCGGAGAATTCAAAGTTTGGACAAAAAGAATCGGTAATAATCCAAAAATAAAAGTATTATTACTACACGGTGGTCCTGGTGTTACTCATGAATTATACGAGTGTTTTGACGGTTATTTTCCAAAAGAAGGTATTGAATACATCTATTATGATCAATTGGGCTCTTATTATAGCGATCAACCTAATGACAATCGACTTTGGACCAATGAGCGTTTTGTGGAAGAAGTAGAACAAGTACGTATTGCTCTCGGACTAAATAAAGACAACTTTTACCTCTTAGGGCAATCTTGGGGCGGAATTCTTGCTATGGAATATGCTTTCAAATACCAAAAAAATTTGAAAGGACTTATCATTTCTAATATGATGTCCAGTGCTCCAGATTATAATAAATATGCCGAAGAAGTATTAGGTCCAAAATTACCCAAAGAAGTCTTTGAACAAATTAAATCCTTCGAAAAAAATAAGGATTATAAAAATCCTAAATACGCCGATTTACTTTTCAAATACTATTATACCGAACACATTTTAAGAAAACCTCTTAACGAATGGCCTGAAGCCGTAAACAGATGCTTCAAACATATGAACCCAAATGTCTACATTTACATGCAAGGTCCAAGTGAATTCGGAATTACAGGAGATGCTACTTTAAAAAATTGGGATGTCAAAGAAAAATTAAAAACAATAAGTACTCCAACACTGGTGATTGGTGCCAAACATGACACGATGGACCCAAAACACATGGAGTGGATGTCAAAAGAAGTTCAAAACGGACAATTCTTATATTGCCCCAATGGAAGTCACCTTTCGCAATACGACGATCAAAAGACCTACATCCCAGGTGTTATAAAATTCCTAAAAGAGGTTGATAATAAATCATTTAACTCAAAAAAATAATCTTTATACACGTATTTTCTCCCTTAAATTTCTTAAATTCACACAACTAACCAAAAAACAAAAAAATGAATTTAAAAAATTGTATTGCAGCTGGAATTGCAGCTGGTGTAACCAATTTCCTTTTAGGATGGGTTTTTTACGGAATACTATTTAAAGATATTTATCCCGCCAACGAAAACACCAATCTTACGTTTATCTTTTTAGGATGTATGACTTTCGGATTCTTTATGTCCTACATTTTTATAAAATGGGCAGGAATTACCAATCCAATGATTGGCTTAACCGCGGGAACAATTATTGGCTTTCTGAATGGGCTTTCGATGAATTTCTTTATGTATTCAAACATGCCTTTAAACACCCAAAATTTCTTAATTGATGTTATCATCACTACAATTACAGGAGCTATTATGGGAGCTATGATTGCTTTAGTAAATAGAAAACTAAAATAATGTATTCCAAATAATTTAAAAGCTCCTTTATTAAAAGGGGCTTTTTTGTTTTTATCACATTAGAAATAAAAAAACACAAATTTATTATGCGTGCATAGTATTTTTTCTTATATTTGGTTTTTCAAATCAAAAAATGAAAGATAAAACTATAGATTATGTACTTCGAGCGACTTGGCAAGCCGTATCAAGAATGTACAACGAAGAAGCTACAAAATATGGCGGTTCAATGGCCGTTGGTTTTGCTTTATTAAGCATCGACAGAGAAGATGGTACACCATCAACCAATATAAGTAGTCGTATGGGTATGGAACCTACCAGTTTAACGCGTACACTGAAATCAATGGAAGAAAAAGGATTAATTTATCGAAAACCGAACCCAAATGATGGTCGTGGTGTACTGATTTATTTAACCGAAGAAGGAAAAGAAAAAAGGGCTCTTTCTAAAGAAACAGTGTTACGATTTAACGAATCGGTTCGACAAAACATTTCCGATGAGAAAATCAAACATTTCATGGAAGTGGCCGATGTAATTAACGAATTAATTCAAGACAAGAGCATATTCAATCAACCAGAATAATTATGATGAAAGCAGTTTCAAGTCACTTTCAAAAAGAAACAAAACTTGATTAAACGAGATTCATCGAACCCAAATGAAAATAAACAAAATTGTGAAATGAAAAGAACAATTAAAAAAGTTGCAGTTGTCGGATCCGGTATCATGGGATCAGGTATTGCGTGCCATTTTGCCAATATTGGAGTAGAAGTTTTACTCCTTGATATTGTACCTCGTGAATTAAACGAAGTAGAGCAAAAGAAAGGTTTGACATTAGAAAACAAAATCGTTCGCAATCGATTAGTGAATGACAGTTTAGCTAATGCACTAAAGTCGAAGCCCTCTCCGATTTATGATCAAAAATTCGCAAGCCGAATTACAACAGGAAATACGACGGATGATTTAGAAAAAATCAAAGATGTCGATTGGATCATTGAAGTAGTTGTAGAACGATTAGACATTAAAAAGTCGGTTTTCGAGCAAATTGAAAAATACCGCAAACCAGGCACTTTAATTACTTCAAATACTTCTGGTATTCCTATTCATTTTATGAGTGAAGGGCGCAGCGAAGACTTCCAAAAACATTTCTGCGGAACACACTTCTTCAACCCAGCTCGTTATTTAAAATTATTCGAAATCATTCCAGGTCCAAAAACTTCCACAGAAGTATTGGATTTCTTAAATAACTACGGAGAACAATTCTTAGGAAAAACCTCTGTAATCGCTAAAGATACTCCAGCTTTTATTGGAAATAGAATCGGAATCTTCGGAATTCAAAGTTTATTCCACTTGGTAAAAGACATGGGATTAACGATTGAAGAGGTTGATAAATTAACGGGGCCGGTAATTGGTCGCCCAAAATCGGCTACTTTCAGAACCGTTGATGTGGTTGGTTTAGATACTTTGGTTCACGTTGCTAACGGAATTTACGAAAACTGTCCAAACGACGAAGCCCACGAATTATTCAAATTACCAGATTTCATCAACAAAATGATGGAAAACAAATGGTTAGGAAGCAAAACTGGACAAGGTTTCTACAAAAAAGAAGGCAAAGAAATTTTATCTTTAGATTTAAATACTTTAGAATACAGAGCCTCTAAAAGAGCATCATTTGCAACTTTAGAGCTGACCAAAACAATTGACAAACCAATTGATCGATTCAAAGTATTAGTCAAAGGAAAAGACAAAGCAGGAGAATTTTACAGAAAATCATTCTCTTCTATGTTTGCTTATGTTTCCAATAGAGTTCCTGAAATTACAGACGATTTCTACAAAATTGACGACGCCATGAAAGCTGGTTTCGGTTGGGAAAATGGTCCTTTCGAAATTTGGGATGCTATCGGAGTAGCAAAAGGAATCGAATTAATGAAAGCGGAAGGTTATGAGCCAGCTGCTTGGGTTAACGATATGATTGCTTCTGGAAACACCTCTTTCTATACCGTAAAAGAAGGCGCTACTCATTTTTACAGTACTGCTTCAAAATCACAGGTAAAAGTACCAGGACAAGACGCTTTTATCATCCTGAACAATATTCGCGAAAGCAAAAAAGTTTGGGGTAATGCCGATTGTACCGTTCATAATATCGGAGACGGAATCTTAAACTTAGAATTCCACTCTAAAATGAATACCATCGGTGGTGGCGTTTTACAAGGAATCAATAAAGCCATCGATATGGCTGAAAAAGAATATAACGGATTAGTAATTGGAAATCAAGCTGCTAATTTCTCTGTAGGTGCCAACATTGGAATGATTTTCATGATGGCTGTAGAACAAGAATATGATGAGTTAAACATGGCTATCAAAATGTTCCAAGACACGATGATGCGCGCTCGTTATTCTTCAATTCCTGTTATTTCTGCACCACACGGAATGACTTTGGGTGGTGGTTGTGAACTTTCGATGCATGCCGATAAAATTGTGGCTGCTGCCGAAACCTACATCGGATTAGTAGAATTCGGTGTTGGGGTTATTCCAGGTGGTGGTGGATCTAAAGAATTTGCCTTACGCGCCAGCGATTTATACCGTAAAAACGACGTCGAATTAAACACCTTACAAGAACATTTCTTAACCGTAGCAATGGCAAAAGTATCTACCTCTGCCTACGAAGCCTACGATTTAGGAATTTTACAAAAAGGAAAAGATGTGGTCGTTGTTAATAAAGACCGTCAAATTGCGGAAGCTAAAAAACACGCTTTATTAATGGCGGAAGCAGGTTATACTCAACCTGTTCGCAGAAAAGACATCAAAGTATTAGGAAAACAAGCTTTAGGAATGTTCTTAGTAGGAACAGATCAAATGCAAGCAGGACAATACATTTCGGAACACGATAGAAAAATTGCTAATAAATTGGCTTATGTAATGGCTGGTGGTGATTTATCTGAACCAACATTGGTAACAGAACAATACTTATTAGACATTGAAAGAGAAGCTTTCTTATCACTTTGTACCGAAAGAAAAACATTGGAGCGTATCCAATTTATGTTAACTAAAGGAAAACCTCTAAGAAACTAAGAATGAAAACAGCATATATAGTAAAAGGATATAGAACAGCCGTAGGAAAAGCACCTAAAGGATTGTTCCGTTTTAAAAGACCTGACGAATTAGCCGCTGAAACCATCGAATATATGATGGCGCAGTTACCTAATTTTGACAAAACACGTATTGATGATGTGATGGTAGGAAACGCCATGCCGGAAGCAGAACAAGGCTTGAATGTAGCGCGTTTAATTTCGCTTATGGGATTAAAAGTAACTGATGTTCCTGGAGTAACCGTAAATCGTTACTGTGCTTCTGGACTAGAAACTATTGGTATGGCAACGGCTAAAATCCAATCAGGAATGGCACATTGTATCATTGCTGGTGGCGCCGAAAGCATGAGTTATATTCCGATGGGGGGTTACAAACCAACTCCAGATTATAAAGCCGCAGCTGCTGGTCACGAAGATTATTACTGGGGAATGGGATTAACGGCTGAAGCGGTTGCAAAACAATTCAACGTTTCTCGTGCCGATCAGGATGAATTTGCTTATCAATCACACATGAAAGCCTTAAAAGCGCAAACCGAAGGTAAATTTGATGCACAAATTGCTCCAATTACTGTCGAACAAACGTTCTTAAATGAAGCTGGTAAAAAAGAAACAAAATCCTATACTGTTACTAAAGATGAAGGGCCTAGATTAGGAACTTCGGTTGAAGCACTTTCTGGATTACGTCCTGTTTTCGCTGCTGATGGTTCGGTAACGGCTGGAAACTCCTCTCAAATGAGTGATGGAGCAGCTTTCGTTTTAATCATGAGCGAAGAAATGGTAAAAGAATTAAACCTTGAACCAATCGCACGTTTGGTAAACTTCGCTTCTGCAGGAGTGGAACCAAGAATTATGGGAATCGGTCCGGTTAAAGCAATTCCAAAAGCAGTACAACAAGCGGGTCTTCAAATAAAAGATATCGATTTGTTCGAATTGAATGAAGCTTTTGCTTCTCAATCGTTGGCTGTAATCCGTGAATTAGACCTAAACCCCGATATCATCAACGTTAACGGAGGTGCTATTGCATTAGGACATCCTCTAGGTTGTACCGGTGCAAAACTTTCTGTTCAATTGTTTGACGAAATGAAACGCCGTGGCAACAAATATGGTATCGTGACTATGTGTGTAGGTACAGGTCAGGGAACCGCAGGTGTTTTCGAATTATTATAAGAATCAACAAAAAACTAAAAATACAATCAAGAGTTATGGAAGATATTACAAGAGGAGGTCAATTCCTTGTCAAAGAAACTAAATGCGAAAACGTATTTACTCCCGAAGATTTTTCGGAAGAACAAATCATGATGCGCGATACCGTAAAGGAATTTGTGGACAAAGAAATTTGGCCTAACAAAGATCGCTTTGAGAAAAAAGATTACAAATTTACGGAAGAATGCATGCGTAAAACCGGTGAGTTAGGCCTTTTAGGTGTTGCAGTTCCTGAAGCTTACGGCGGATTAGGAATGGGATTCGTTTCTACGATGTTGGTGTGTGATTATATTTCGGGAGCGACAGGATCGTTTTCAACAGCTTTCGGGGCACACACAGGAATTGGTACTATGCCAATTACGTTGTATGGTACAGAAGAACAAAAGAAAAAATACGTTCCTAAATTAGCGTCTGGTGAATGGTTTGGTGCGTACTGTTTAACAGAACCAGGAGCAGGTTCGGATGCGAATTCAGGAAAAACGAAAGCAGTTCTTTCAGAAGATGGAACACACTATAAAATCACTGGACAAAAAATGTGGATTTCCAACGCGGGATTCTGTTCGGTATTTATCGTTTTTGCTCGAATTGGTGACGATAAAAACATTACGGGTTTCATCGTAGAAAATGATCCAAGTAATGGAATCACGATGAACGAAGAAGAACACAAATTAGGTATTCGCGCTTCTTCTACACGTCAAGTTTTCTTCGCTGATACTAAAGTTCCAGTTGAAAATATGTTGGCTGGTCGTGGTGAAGGTTTCAAAATTGCCATGAATGCTTTAAATGTGGGACGTATCAAATTAGCAGCCGCTTGTTTAGATGCACAACGTCGTACTATATCAGCTTCTGTTAAATATGCAAACGAAAGACTTCAATTTAATGTTCCTATTTCTAGTTTCGGTGCTATTCGCTCAAAATTAGCAACTATGGCTACAAATGCTTACGTAGGTGAATCGGCTTCTTACCGTGCTGCAAAAAGCATCGAAGACCGAATTACGGCTCGTGAAGCAGAAGGCTCTACTCATCAAGAAGCGGAATTAAAAGGTGTGGAAGAATTCGCAATCGAATGTTCTATCCTGAAAGTGGCTGTTTCCGAAGATATTCAAAACTGTGCTGACGAAGGAATTCAAATCTTCGGTGGTATGGGATTCTCAGAAGATACTCCGATGGAAAGTGCTTGGAGAGATGCTCGTATCGCTCGTATTTACGAAGGAACCAACGAAATTAACCGTATGCTTTCTGTAGGTATGTTAGTGAAAAAAGCAATGAAAGGTCACGTTGATCTATTAGGCCCTGCAATGAAAGTAGCAGAAGAATTAATGGGAATTCCTGATTTTGACACTCCTGATTATTCTGAATTATTTGCGGAAGAAAAAGAATTAATCGGTAAATTAAAAAAATCATTCTTAATGGTGGCTGGTGCTGCAGTTCAAAAATATGGACCAGACTTAGAAGCACACCAACAATTATTAATGGCCGCTTCTGATATGTTAATCGAAATCTATATGGCTGAATCTGGAATTTTGCGTACCGAAAAATTAGCCAAAGCTAAAGGTGCCGAAAACGTAAAAGAACAAATCGCTATGGCACAATTATACTTATACAATGCTGTAGATATCATCTCACAAAAAGGAAAAGAAGGAATTGTTTCTTTCGCTGAAGGTGATGAGCAACGCATGATGTTAATGGGCTTACGTCGTTTTACTAAATATGTAAACATGCCTAACGTAGTAGCTTTAAGAGAAACAATCGCTTCTAAACTTATAGAAGAAAACAGCTACTGCTTCTAAAAATAAATTTTAATTAGTTTGGTGGAAAAAGTCACGGTAGTTAATTCTGCTGTGGCTTTTTTCTTTATAAAGTATTTTGCGTAACTTTACCTATTAAACTTCATCTCATGAAAAAGATCATAATTGCTTCAGCCTCATTTATCTTACTAATTTTAGCTTGTAAATCAACATCAGGTAGTAAAAACGAATTAGTATTAATGCTTCAACCCAAAAGCGATACTCAAGTTTCCGGTTCCGCCATTTTTACCGAAAAGAACGGCACAGTGACTTTTGTAGCCAACATTAAAGGACTAACGCCGGGCGAACATGCCATTCATATACACGAAAAATCAGATTGTTCGGCTCCCGATGCATCTTCGGCAGGCGGACATTGGAATCCAACCTTCAAAAAACACGGAAAATGGGGTTCTGCTGAACATCATAAAGGTGATATTGGCAATTTCACTGCTGATGCCAATGGAGATGGAACCATAAAATTCTCAACAGATGAATGGTGTATTGGATGTGAAGATGAAACCAAAAACATTATTGGCAAAAGTATCATCGTACACAAAGGTGCCGATGATTTTACCACTCAACCTACTGGAAATGCCGGTGGAAGAGTCGCTTGTACGGCTATCATCAAATAAATAATGAATAAAAACTATTATAAAACAATAGTAATTGTTTCAAGTTTAATACTATTTATTATTTCGCTTACTCAAGTTGCGATTATTATTAAATTTCATGAAATTACAAAAATTCCCAGTATTAATTATTTTCTAATGGGAAGTACCGCAATACTGGGTGGTGGAATTGCCGAATGGATAATTTGGTTAGCAAATCCTCTAAGTTTACTATCTATGGTTTTATTTATAGTTGATAAGAAAACTTCCTTAAAGACAAGTTTAACAGCCCTGATTTTGAGTATTTCATTTTTAAGTTGGCGAGAAATTATCGGTGCCGAAAGTGGTTCAATGGCAAAAATTATTTCCTTCGAATCTGGTTACTATTTATGGTTGTTAAGTATAATGACCTTAGCATTAGGCATATTTTCTTACTTTCTATTTAAAAAAGATAGCACTATTTAGTTTTTATATAAATTTCTTCAATAATCGTAAATGACCAAACCTCTTCTCTACTTCAAAAATGCTAACGAATGGCGTGAATGGCTTCATGACAATCATTTACATTATACTGGAGTTGAATTGATTTTTTATCGCGTGGATAGTGAATTTGAAAGTATGCGTTGGGAAGAAGCCGTTCAAGTGGCTATTTGTTATGGTTGGATAGATTCAACTGTGAGAAAAATTGATGAAAATACTCGTAAACAAACGTTTACGCCCAGAAAAGATAAAAGTGTGTGGAGTAAACTCAACAAAACCTATATCGAAAAACTAATTGCCGAAGATTTAATGCATGAAAGCGGACTCGCAAAAATTGAAATGGCAAAACAAAACGGTTCCTGGTCCTCACTTGATGCCGTTGAAAATCATGAAATTCCAGAAGATTTGCAATCGGCATTTGATAATAATCCTTTAGCATTAGACAATTACTTTAACTTTAGTCCATCCTATCGTAAAAGTTATCTATACTGGCTCAATCAAGCCAAAAGAGAAGACACTAGAAAAAAAAGAATCGAGGAAATTATAAAATTGTGTATCCAAAATATTAAATCACGATAATAATTATTTGCCATTAATTTCACTACAATGGCAAAAAAAATTAGCTTTGCACCACAAAATCAAATCATGATAAATCCTTCAGCGCACGGTTGGGTAGACAAATTTTTCTTTGAACAAGCTTCACAAGAACAATTTGCGCTATATGATTTTGAAACATTTTATACCGCTACAAGGAATACCGGTTTTTTAGTGGGATACACCACTCATTTTGTCTGTCAAAAACCTATTGAAACCAAAGGTTGGACAGCAGAGGAGTTTTCAAAAATAGGCTTACTTAATTCTCTTTATGGCGTATATCAAATAGCAAAAGGCAGTAATGATCCATTAGATTTTACCACTACTTGTGTCGATTTTTACAAAGAATTACATCCAAAGAATTCAGGCTTATTAGCCCTATTTTTACCAACCGATTCGATTCAAAATAAACTAGAAAAAATCCTATCAAATCGTATCAAAACCAATGACAACATCATTAGTAAAAACTTTTCTCATATTTTGACTAATGCGTTACTTTTTATTGATGTTCTCGCTTTTAAACGCTACATAGAAGAAGAAAGCTTTTCTCAAAAATACCTTAAAAAAACAGAAGAAATTATTGTAAGCATCGTTTCAATTGCTTTAAAAACAAAAGAAACAAAGACCAAATATGACGATTTACTTCAAAAACTTTTTGAATCTTCTGTACGCTATTCAAAATTTAACACTGTCAATTCTGATTGGTCATTAGAGACTATTTCGCTCGATTATTTAAAAGATAATTATGAGAAATTTTACCTTATAGATATGGCAGGAATGGCTTTATGGAACGATAGTAAAATGGAGGCTTCCGAAGAAAAATTCCTATACGATCTGGCTTCCAAAATGGATATTCCTTCCGAATTTGTCAAAAAAAGTATTCATTCTATGGATGCATTTTTAACAGCAAATAAAGCCACTATTCCTTACTTTAATTATTCCAATCCAGTCAAACATTTTTATGATCAAACGACACAAAATGTACAAACTTTAATTACTCGAAATAAAAGCCGTTTATTGCTTGAAATTACCCAAAGTAAAGAACTCATGCAACTTTTGGCAAAATCTACTTCACGGGAATTATCCAAAGAAGAAAAGAAAAAAGTAAAAACACAACTCCTTGATATTTGTAAAACGGTTCCTTCTTTGACTATTTTTTTGGTTCCTGGCGGAAGTCTGTTGCTACCAATATTAATTAAATTCATCCCACAACTCCTTCCATCGGCATTTAATGAAAATTTAAACAAAGAATTATAATCAGTTAAAGTTATAGTTAATTATATTTGCATCAAAATTTACTATTCGATGACTATAACGCAACTTCAATATGTCCTGGCAGTAGCCGAACACAAAAATTTTACTCTTGCCGCCGAAAAATGCTTTGTAACACAACCGACTTTGAGTATGCAAATTCAGAAAGTCGAAGAAGAATTAGACATTATTATTTTTGACCGAAGTAAAAAACCCATTCAATTAACCGAAGTGGGCCAAAAAATTGTCGCTCAAGCTAAAAATATTGTCAACGAAGCCGACAGAATGCAAGAT
>JAGORP010000130.1 GCA_018062725.1 Flavobacterium sp. | reverse complement strand
GTTTACAAATGTTATTGGGTTTTTGAGTTTATCAGTGTACTTATTTCCAATTTCGTTTCCGTTTAAATCATATACCCCGAGATATTGCACAAAATACATGTCGATTGCACTTGCAACTGTATTACGGAACCATTTTTGATTTTTTGTTGTTAAATATTTTACCAGTTCATCCCAATAAGTAATATCATTTATAGTCGAAATATGGGACTCCGAATTTAGTTTCATTAATGATTTCACCTCATTATCGAGTTGTTTTTGAGTCATTTCATACACTTCTTCCTCTTGTTGAAGGGTGTAATAAAACAGAGAAGCAAATAATAGGGAAAAGGAAATACTGGAAACAACAATCAACAAAAGTAATTTGGAGTAAATTGAAAGTTTGTCGATTTTAGTCATGATAAACAAAATGAATTTTCACATATAAACTTAACGAAAATCAAATCATTTAACAAAATATTAAATAAAAAAATTGAAAATTAACACCCAAAAGCTAATTTTACCAAAAAAATTACAAAATCAACAGACAATTTTCACGAAATTGATTCATCGCTTTTGAAAACCAAAAAACTTCAAAATCGGCAAATTGCAATTCGAAAGCCATTTTTAACTCTTGTAATGTATATGCTTTTTCACTTTTAAAACCAAGCAACGCTAAAGAATCCAACAACCACATCGCTTTGTCTTTTTCGAGTGAAATATCAAAAGAATGCGTTTTTTGATGAAATGTTAATTTTGCCATTTCCCAAGAATTTCCTTTTTTGGATTTTGTAAAGAAATCAACATGAGGATAATTCCCGGTAAAAAAAACCTTTGCCGATGGTTTTAGTGTTAGATTTTGTTCCGTTTCGAGACAATTTTCAATAAAAGTAGCTGAGATTTTAGTTTTTGGAATTTTAAAATCAAACCAATCTTGTAATTCATATTCAAAACAAATCCCGTGCATGTAATTGAACAAGGATTTCTTCAAACCGAAACTAAATTTATCATGATTAACGCCTGTTTTGTCTATAAACTGTATGTCATTATTAGCAAAAGTTACTTCATTTTGTTGGGGAATAACACCAAATTCTTCTGGGTTTATCCCTACAGGACTATGTGCGGTCATGGCAAATTGATGCCAAAAACCCGATTGTAGAATTCCCAATTCAAACATTTGGCGCACCATTTCCAAACTATCTACTGTTTCCTGGATGGTTTGTGTAGGATATCCGTACATTAAATAAGCATGCACCATGATACCACTTTCGGTAAAATTTCGGGTTACTTGAGCAACTTGCGCCACAGTCACCCCTTTTTTAATGAGCGCTAACAACCGATCGGAAGCGACTTCCAATCCGCCTGAAACAGCAATACAACCTGAAAGTTTGAGTAGTAAACATAAATCGGCTGTAAAACTCTTTTCAAATCGAATATTGGTCCACCACGTCACGATTAAATCCCTACGCAAAATTTCTAAGGCAACTTCACGCATCAAAGCAGGTGGAGCCGCTTCATCCACAAAGTGAAAACCATTTTCACCGGTTTGTGAGATGAGTTCTTCCATTCGATCGACTAAAATTTTGGCGTGAATAGGTTCGTAAACTTTGATATAATCTAAAGAAATATCACAAAAGGTACATTTTCCCCAATAACAACCATGTGCCATGGTAAGTTTATTCCATCGACCATCACTCCATAAACTGTGCATCGGATTGGCCATTTCGATTACCGAGATATACTTATCTAAAAGCAAATCTGAATAATCTGGGGTTCCCACAACCGATTGTTTGTAATCTGACTGTGTCGAATTATTAACATACGTTACTTGATTGTTTTCTACTAAAAAAGTACGCTTAAATTCATTTGGATCACTTTCCAATTCGTTAAATTGACATACGGAACGATATAACAACTCTACTGGTAATTCACCGTCATCCAAAGTGATAAAATCGAAAAACTCAAAAACCCTTTGGTCTTTCAAATCACGCAATTCGGTATTTGGAAAACCACCACCCATAGAAATTTTAATATTCGGATATTGCTGTTTTATGTATTGTGCACAACGAAATGCACTGTATAAATTCCCAGGAAACGGAACCGAAATTAAAACCAATTTTGGCTGAATGGTTTGTAGTCTTTTTTCAAGAATCTTCAGCGTAATTTTGTCAATATAGGTGGGCTGATTTTGCAAATAAGCATATAATTCATCAAAAGAATTGGCACTTCTGCCCAAACGCTCGGCATAACGACTAAATCCAAAGTTTTCATCTACATTTTCAATAATAAAATCAGAAATGTCTTCTAAATACAACGTAGCCAAATGCTTGGCTTTATCCTGCATTCCCATGCTTCCGAAAGCCCATTCCATATCATCCAACTGAGCAAAACGAGCCGATTCTGGCAAAAAATTCCCAGAACAAATTTGACGGGCTAAGGTTGGTTTTTTCCCTTGAAGAAAATCAAGTACAGCATCGATGGTATTGATATATTCTTGCTTTAAAGAAGCTATTCTTAAACTATTGGGAGATAACTGTTGTCCTTCAGCATCCCGAAGCTTCGGAACTGGGTGACAGCTAGCATAAGAAAAAATTGCTTGTAATCCTTCTTTGGAAAACAGTTCTAGAATCACTTCAATACCTAAATCCATTTGAAATGCAGGAATACTTTTCGTATTCAAAAAACCTTTCAAATACGCCGTGGCTGGATAAGGTGTATTCAGTTGGGTAAAAGGCGGAGTAATTAGGAGAATGTCTTTCAAAGGAATTGTTTTGACAAAGGTAAATAAATACAAGATGTTAGCATAATCTAAATTAGAAGCAAATGATTACTTTTGCATAAATTTTTTTAAAAATGCGCATTAATATTCTATTATTCTTTTTCCTTATAAGCACTTACATTTATTCTCAAAAACAAAACCCAACAACGGGTTTTATTGAAAATAAAGGACAAATTGTAGACCAAAAAGGCAAACAAAATAAAGACGTCTTATATTTACTTAACACTCCAGGTTTAAACGTTCAGATTAAAAAAAATGGGTTTTCCTATGATGTGTATGAAACGAAACAAACTCTCATAAAACAAAAGGAATCTTTAAAATCTGCGAGTACAGTAATTGTTTCTGAAGAAAAACCAAATTACACGTATATAAGAAACTTTCATAGAATTGACATTGATTTCATCGGTTCCAATTCAAATGTTGAAATCATCAATAGCGAAAAATCATTGGATTATGACAATTACTACAATGTTCCGAATTGTCCTAACGGAATTACGAATGTCTATAAATTCAAAAAAATTACCTACAAAAACATTTATAGCAATATAGATCTAGATTTCTTTATTCCAAAAGATACGACTTAGGCTGTTGAATATAATTTTATTGTTAGGCCTGGCGGAAAAATTTCAGATATTCAACTAAAAATTGAAGGCGGAAAAACAGAGTTAATAGATAATAAAATTAGAATGACCACTCGTTTTGGAAAAATGGAAGAAACCATTCCAATGAGTTGGACGGAAGAGGAAAATACCAAAAAACAAGTTGCTATTAATTATACAAAAATTAAAAGTAATGTTTATGTCTTTGAAGGCGACTTGAATTCTTCAGATAAAACTATTGTGATTGATCCTACGCCTACAAGACTTTGGGGGACTTATTATGGAGGAGAAGGAATGGAATATCCTTCGGATATAAAAAATGATTTAAGCAATAATATTTATATCTCTGGAAGTTCAACTAGTCAAAACAATATTGCTACTTCTGGTACTCATCAAAGTGATCTTAATGGAGCTAGAAACCTATTTATTGCTAAATTAGATCTTAATTCAAATAGAATTTGGGGGACTTTTTTAGTGGCTGAAGGAGGAACTCTTAATTCACAATCTTGCCGTTTGGCAATTGATTCTAACTACAATGTATACGTTACTGGAAATGAGTTAAACGACTCATCAATGGGTACTGCAGGCACTTTTCAAGAATTTAAAAATAATTTTCACGAAGGTTATTTAGTTAAATTAAATCTAAATGGAATTAAACAATGGGGAACTTATTTCGGTGGAAACGGTAATGAAACTGTTTATGCCATTTGTTTAGATTCAAATGAGAATATTTATGTTGCTGGCCAAACTTTCAGTACTGATTTTAACACACTTCCTACAGCTTTTCAAAATACAATGAATGGATCATCTGATGGTTTTATAATTAAATTTGACACTACGGGTAACAGAGTATGGA
>JAGORP010000129.1 GCA_018062725.1 Flavobacterium sp. | reverse complement strand
ATATACAGGTGCTAATTGGAATAGTAAAATTTTGCCTCTAAAAGTTTTGAATAATGCGAATAGCGGCACTTATGCCAATATGGCTAATAGTATTTATTATGCAGTAGATAATGGTGCCAAAATCATAAGTATGTCAATTGGTGGTAGTGCTACAAGTGTGGCGCTTTCTAATGCCTTAGATTATGCCAATACTAATGGAGTCCTTTTTGTGGCTTGTATGATGAACTTTAATAACAATACAACGTATTATCCAGCTGGGTATGCCTCTACAAAAACGAATGTAATAGCAGTAGGCTCTACCAATTCTAACGACCAACGCACCAATCCATTCTTTTGGAGCGCCACTTCAGGAAGTAATTATGGCAATCATATCAATGTAGTAGCTCCTGGAAATTACATTTGGGGCCTAGGTATTGCAAGTACCACCGACTACAATTCTTATTGGGGAGGAACTTCTCAAGCAACACCATTGGTGGCAGGTATAGCATCTTTAATGAAATCCAAAAATCCTTCCTTAACACCTTTACAAATGCGAACTATTATTATGAATACTGCGCAAGATCAGGTAGGAATTGCTTCTGAAGATGTACCAGGTTGGGACATCTACATGGGAAGCGGAAGAGTTAATGCTAATAGCGCTCTTACTCAAGTAATGTTAGGTGTGGATAGTTTTAATGCTTTTGTTGACAGAATTTCTATTGTGAATCCTATACAAAATAAAGAGTTAAAAATTATCACAAGTGGTAATTTGTCAGGTATGTATACTTTTTCTTTGATTAACTTACAAGGACAAAAAATACATGAAGAAAAAGTAGTATTAAAAAGTGGTTCGAATGCTATTCCTTTTCAATTTTTGAAAGGAAATTATATTCTAACCATCAAAGGAGAAAAATACACGAAAGTTTTTAAAATAGTAAATCCATAAGTCATATGAATTTTGAAAGAAAAAATCTAACCAACGAAGTATTATTAGATTTATATAAAAACATCTTAAAACCTCGTCTTATCGAAGAAAAAATGTTGATTCTTATCCGTCAAGGAAAAGTATCCAAATGGTTTTCGGGAATTGGGCAAGAAGCTATTTCCGTGGGGATTACTACAGCCTTAGATAAGGATGAATATATTTTACCAATGCACCGTAATTTGGGTGTATTTACTACACGTGAAATTCCATTACACCGTTTGTTTTCGCAATGGCAAGGAAAACGCAACGGATTTACAAAAGGCCGCGATAGAAGTTTCCATTTTGGTACACAAGAGTACAATATTATTGGAATGATCTCGCATTTAGGCCCACAGTTAGGAATTGCTGACGGAATTGCCTTAGCCAACAAACTAAAACAAAACGGAAAAGTAACTGCGGTTTTTACAGGTGAAGGAGCTACTTCGGAAGGTGATTTTCATGAAGCATTGAATGTGGCTTCGGTTTGGGATTTACCGGTGTTGTTTGTGATTGAAAACAATGGTTACGGTTTGTCTACACCAACAAATGAGCAATACCGTTGTGAAAACTTAGCTGATAGAGGTGCGGGTTACGGCATGGAGAGTCATGTAGTAGACGGAAATAATATTTTGGAAGTGTATACTTTGATTTCCGAATTAAAAGCGTCGATGATCGACAATCCGCGTCCGGTGTTATTGGAATTCAAAACCTTCCGTATGCGTGGGCATGAAGAGGCGAGTGGAACCAAATATGTGCCGCAAGAATTAATGGACATGTGGGCGATCAAAGACCCAGTAGAAAATTACAGAAATTATTTAAAAGCAACGGCTGTTTTATCGGATGAAGAAGATGAAGCGATTCGTGCTGCTATTAAAAATGAAATCGATACCGATTGGGCGAAAGTACAAGCAGAACCTGAAATTGTAGCCGATTTAGAGGAAGAATTAAACGATGTGTATGCACCATATACATTTGAAAATATTGAGCCGACATCAGACACAGAAAATATCCGTCTAATTGATGCCATTTCGCAAGGATTGAGTCAATCGATGGAACGCCATGAAAATTTGGTAATCATGGGACAAGATATTGCCGAATATGGTGGTGCCTTCAAAATTACCGATGGCTTTGTAGAGAAATTTGGCAAAGAAAGAGTACGAAATACCCCAATTTGCGAAAGTATTATTGTATCGGCTGCTAATGGTTTATCAATCAACGGACATAAGGCTGTTGTAGAAATGCAGTTTTCCGATTTCGTTTCAACAGGATTTAACCCTATTGTCAATTTATTAGCGAAACAACACTACCGTTGGTGTGAAAAATCCGATGTAGTAGTGCGTATGCCTTGTGGTGGAGGTACTCAAGCGGGGCCTTTCCACTCGCAAACCAATGAAGCTTGGTTTACTAAAACGCCTGGTTTGAAAGTAGTATATCCTGCTTTCCCTTACGATGCGAAAGGATTGTTGAATACCGCTATTAATGACCCGAACCCAGTCATGTTCTTCGAACACAAACAATTATACAGAAGTGTATACCAAGATGTGCCAAAGGATTATTACACGTTACCTTTTGGAAAAGCAGCTTTGCTTAAAGAAGGAAATGAGGTAACGATTATTTCGTTTGGAGCTGGTGTACATTGGGCTCTAGAGACCTTAAAAAACAACCCTGAAATCTCTGCCGATTTATTAGACTTACGTTCGTTGCAACCCTTAGACTGGGAAGCAATTTATACTTCGGTGAAGAAAACAAACCGTGTGATTATTCTTCAAGAAGATACTATTTTTGGTGGAATTGCCAGTGATATTTCTTCTATGATTATGGAAAATTGCTTCGAACATTTGGATGCTCCTGTTCGTAGAGTAGGAAGTTTAGAAAGCGCGATTCCGTTTATGAAATCATTGGAAGATCAATATTTACCAAAGGTTAGATTTGAAAGTGAATTAAAAGAGTTGTTGGCGTACTAAAAAGAGTCAATCATAATAAAGATAGCCGTTCCAATTGGAGCGGCTTTTTTGATGATTTCATATTGCAGTCTTGTTGCACTTTGGTTGCACTTTGATTGCACTTTGATTGCACTTAGTATTTTATATTACTTCATACTTAAATCTTCTTCATAGTGCATGAATGTTTTTTGTACTATTTTTTTTATTCGTTCTCTTAGATGGGGCGGACGCAATACTTGTAATCATAAAAAGTTATATCGATTGCAATAATTCGATACAATGTTAATTAGTCTTCTGTAAATAATGTAAAACAGGATAAATTGAAGTATACTTCTCAAAATTTCAAAGAGAATTCCTCAATACTATTCTTTTAATTGAATAGCTAATTCAAACAAATAAATTCTTGTTATTTTTTTATGAGAATCTAATTTTAAGACGAAAACAAGTTATTTTTCTTCTTTTTTTTATCAATTTCAGCTCTATTTTATAAGCACTTCTCTTTTTTTTTTCACTTATTCTTAAAAGAGTACCACTTAAACTCGCCTAATAGACAACTGTTAAGTTGGCCTATCAATCTATTCTTTCTGTATTGTTTTTGGATAATTTTAACAAATAATATTTAAGAGTTTAAGTACACTTTTTGTCTTCTTATCTCTAACTCTAAAAAACTTAAAAACAATTCAAAATGAAGAAACTATTACTCATTGGAGCGTATTTGGCGATGTCACAAATACAGGCTCAAGAATCGGTTTTATCCTCGGGAGGCAATTCCTCTGGTGTTAACGGTAATGTAAGCTATTCTGTAGGTCAGCTTTTTTACAAGACGGTTAATGGAGGAACCGCTAATTTATCGCCAGGCGTAGAACAACCATTTGAAATTCAGACGCTATTGGGATTAGATAATTTTAATATTAGTTTAGAATTATCGGTGTATCCGAACCCAACTACGGATAAGATTTACTTACAAGTAAAAGAATCCGATTTTGAATCTCTTCAATATCAATTGTTTGACATGAATGGAAGATTGATTGAGAATAATAAAATCCATGATAGTTTAACAACAGTTCAAATGGATAAATATCCAGTAGCAATTTATTTGTTAAAAGTTATAGACAAAGAAAAAGTGGTCAAAACTTTTAAAATCATAAAAAAATAAACAATTAAATAAATAAAACATGAAAAAAATATACTACTTAGCATTGCTGTTATTTGTTTCTATAGCAGCCTTTTCACAGAGTCAGAATTATATGAGTTACCAAGCGGTAATAAGAAATTCTTCAAACAATTTAATTGCTAACCAGGCAGTTGGAATGAGAATTAGCGTTTTACAAGGTTCTGTCG
>JAGORP010000038.1 GCA_018062725.1 Flavobacterium sp. | reverse complement strand
ATTTTTAGTGGTTTATTAAAAGAAATTGCGATTGTCGGTAACTAATTTTAATTTTTTAAAAACACCTTTGTCAAAATCGAGACGGCTTGCTTTAATGGCAATAGGAAATAATCCGTTACCACTTGAAACCATGTTTAGGTTGTTGGTGTCGTTAACTGTAAAATCTAGCTTGCCTTCTGCTACGGCATTTAAACTAACAACCAAATCGGGGTTTATGGTAAAATCGGTGGCAATTGTGACCTGCAAATTCTTAGCAAACACCACTCCTGTTAGAATGAGGATGTTGTTTTTGTTGGCATTTTTTAAAAGGGATGGGTTGGCGTGTACAAAATCGGCCGCTGCAAAGTAGTTTTCTATGTTTCCAATGGCATATTCGCGCGTTATGGCGTCTTCATAGCTAATGCTTATAGTCTTCCCCGAGGTTATTTTACTCGACAATTCTACAGTTCCTAAACCAATGGATTCTAATATTTCGTCTAGAATTGTAATGCCTATGTTAAATCCGTATTCGTCTTTTTTACTCGAATCGATACTCAAAGAAGTGTTTTCAATTTCTTCCAACACCACACTACTCGTAAAAGCCTGATTGACATTAGCATAATAGAGTTCGGTTTCATCAAAAATTTGTTTTAGCCACAGTTGCAAGGGCTTATGATTTCGAACAGGCCCTTCAATTAGGTCATAACCTTGTTCGCGTAAAAACTTTGTCAATTTCATTATAAAGCAGGTTTTTTTGTTGACTAAATCCATTTCGGTTAGGTACAAAAAAATAGCACTAAAAACTTAGTGCTCTTTTTTGTTGACTTGCAACTATTTTTGGGAATTGTAACATACTTGAATAGAATGCTAAAATTACATCTTATTTTGACATAAACAAATAAATGGTAAAAAAATATTATTTCTATACTTGTTTTTTAGGATAGTAGCAAATATGAATTGAATTTGGTTACCAAAATTATAAGATTCACCCTTATAATTTTCATTTTACCACTCAAATAAATCATTAAATATCAATGACTTACAAGCAAAACATTTATTAAACAAAAGTTAAACTTTCATATATAATAGTAATACTATTAATTTAGTTTGTATGTTTGTCGGGTAAAATACAAAACGATGCAAAGTCTTATTTCCAACATTAAAATTACGATCAATCCGAAGTTGTACGTAAAAGATCCTGAAACGTCAGAATTGGGGCGTAAAATATTAGAGCAAAGTATATTGCTTATCGACGAAATTGGTTTTGAGCATTATACCTTTAAAAAACTAGGGGAACGCATTCACTCCAATGAAAGTTCTATTTACAGGTATTTCGAAAACAAGCACAAACTTTTGGTGTATTTGTCGGCGTGGTACTGGACATGGATCGAATACAACTTGGTCTTTGCGACTCAAAACATAACCGATTGCCGCCAAAAACTAGAAAAAGCCATCACTATTGTCACTCAAAATATAGACGACGACACGAATACCTCTCATATTAACGAGGAAGTGTTGCATCGTATTATTGTTTCCGAATTCAACAAAACTTTTTTAACCAAAGAAGTTGATGAAGAAAACAAAGAAGGCTTCTTTTTGGTCTATAAACGGGTGATTAACCGCATTATAGCCATTATCCAGGAGGTGAATCCGGAGTATAAATATGCCAAAAGTTTGGCGTCATCTGTGGTAGAAGGTGCCTTACATCAGCAGTTTATCAAATGGCATTTTAAAACCATTACGAGTTTCAAATCCACCGAAAATGTATCTGAATTTTATATCGATTTAGTTAAAAAAGTATTAGTATGAAACCATTAACACGCTTTAAAAAACTCATCGCTTTAGATAAAAAAGACATTTCTCAAATCTTTCTGTATGCTATTTTTGCAGGGGTTATCAGTTTGTCTTTGCCGTTAGGCATTCAATCGATCATTAACTTTATTCAAGCTGGAAAAATTAGTACGTCTTGGATTGTTTTGGTGGTCATTGTGGTATTGGGCGTGAGCTTGGTGGGAATTTTGAAAATTATGCAGTTTAGAATTTCCGAAAACTTACAGCAGAAAATATTTGTGCGTTCTTCATTTGAATTGGCGTATCGTTTTCCAAAAATCAAGCAAAGTGAATATTACAATCAGTATCCACCCGAATTGGCGAATCGTTTTTTTGATACTTTAAACATTCAAAAAGGAGTTTCAAAATTATTATTAGACAGTTCTACCGCCTTATTGCAAATTTTGTTTGGTATTGTATTGCTTTCTTTATATCATTCTTTTTTTATTTTCTTCGGAGTAATCTTGTCTGTCCTATTGTATTTTATTTATAGAGCGAATTTCGAAGTTGGACTGAATACGAGTTTGAAAGAATCGAAATACAAATACAAAGTAGCCCATTGGTTGCAGGAAATTGCCCGTAACCATATCAGTTTTAAAAATGCTCATGCTTTTGAATTTTCGTTAGCCAAAAACGATGCTATTGTTAGTGAATATTTAGGATATCGAGAAAAACATTTTAAAGTACTGAAGAAACAGTTTGTGCAATTGATTGGTTTTAAAGTATTGCTGACGGCTGGTTTGTTATTGGTTGGTGGATTATTGGTTTTAAATCAGCAAATGAATATCGGTCAATTCGTAGCTGCCGAAATTGTAATCTTATCTATTATTGCAGCGGTAGAAAAGCTATTTTCGGGATTGGAATTGTTTTATGATGTGTTAACTTCCTTAGAAAAAATTGGTCAGGTGGTCGATTTAGAAATTGAAGAAAACAACACCAATACTAAATATTCCTTGGCAGAGGACACCTTAATAAGTCTTGAAACCAAAGAGTTAACCTATAATTATCCTCATAGTGAAAACCCTACTATTTCTGGAATAAATCTTAAAATTGAAGCCGGTGACCGAGTGGTCTTAAAAGGAGAAAACGGATCGGGCAAAACCACTTTATTGCGATTGTTGGCTCGTTTGTTTGAACCTACTTCGGGGACTTTATATATTAACAACACCAACTCCAAGTTGCTTTCACTGGAAGAATACCGCTCTAAAATCGGATTTATTGCCTTAAATGAAAGTCCGTTCGACGGGACCATTTATGAAAATATTACCAATAATAATCCGAATCTTACTTTAGATCAAGTTCATACTGTTTTAGAACAAGTAAAATTAACAGAAACCATTAAAAATCTTCCAAAAGGATTAAACACGCATTTATTTCCGCAAGGAAAACAAATTAATTCTTCTGTTATTCAAAAAATCATGTTGGCTCGTTGCATTATTACGAATCCAAAGTTATTATTCTTAGAAGACCCTATTGATAAAGCCGATGAAACTACGGCGAAGGAAATCATTGATTTTCTAACGAGTCCAACAAACAAATGGACATTGGTGGTGGTTGCCAAGCATCCGTACTGGGAAGAAAAATGTAACAAAACAATTTCATTGGTCTAATTGTCTAACGAAAAAGAATTACGATGTTAAATATTACGAACAATAGAATCGAAAAATTAATTGACTTATCGAAATACAAATCAACTGCGGTTTTTGCCGATACGAGTCAATACAAAATAATCAAAAAAATTCTGCTGGCGACGGCTTTGCTTGTCGTACTAGGCTTGTTTATGCCATGGACGCAAAACATTAAAGGAAGTGGCTATGTTACTACTTTAAAACCAAATCAACGACCTCAAGAAATTCAAACTGCCATTGCCGGTAGAATTGAAAAATGGTATGTTCAAGAAGGCGATTTTGTTAAAAAAGGAGATACTATTTTATTTATTTCTGAAATTAAAGAAGATTATCTCGATCCGAATTTGGTCGAAAATACCGGAAATCAAGTAAAAGCCAAAGAAAGTGCAGCGCAGTCCTATGTGCAAAAGGCAAGAGCATTAGATTCGCAAATGAGCGCGATTGAACGCGAAAAAAACTTAAAATTTCAACAAGCGAATAATAAATTACAACAATCGCATCTGAAAGTAAAAAGTGATAGTATCGAATTTGAAGCCGCAAAAACGCAACTTAAAATTGCTCGAACACAATACAATCGATCGGTAACGCTGAATAAAGAAGGTTTGAAACCTGTGTCTGATGTGGAAGAAAAGCGAATGAAATTGCAAGACACCGAAGCCAAAATAATTACGTCTGAAAACAAATTCATAGCCAGTAAAAATGAAGTGTTAAACGCTACAATGGAATTAAGTCGCATTAACGCTGAATATTCCGAAAAAAGCGCCAAAGCCAGTAGTGACAAACAAACCGCTTTGAGTGCTCAGTTTGATACCGAAGCGCAAGTCAACAAGTTGAAAAATCAATATAAAAACTATCAAATTCGAAATGGATTGTATTACATCACCGCCCCTCAGGACGGATATGTTAATCGCGCCATACGCTCCGGAATTGGAGAAACCATGAAAGAAGGTACATCGGTAGTCAGTATTATGCCCGCCAATTTTGATATTGCGGTAGAAACGTATATTGATCCCATTGATTTTCCTTTAATCAATAAAGGTGAAAAAATTAGAGTTTGGTTTGACGGATGGCCTACAATCGTTTTTAGTGGCTGGCCTGGTGCGTCCTATGGAACCTTCGGAGGAATTATTGTTGCTAAAGAAAATTTTATAAGTCAAAATGGTAAATATCGTGTGCTCATTGCACCGGATCGTTCGGATAAAAAATGGCCCGAATTGTTAAGCATTGGTGCGGGTGCACAAACTTTAGCTTTGTTGGATGATGTGCCTATTTGGTTTGAAATTTGGCGAACTCTAAATGGTTTTCCTCCTAATTTTTATACCCTTGAAAATTCTAAAAAAGATGAGCAAAAAAAATAGTTTTCTAATCGCCCTGTTTTTCTTGGTTTGGAACGGTTTTTCGCAATCTAAAGAATTGACGTATAACGAATTCTTAGGTTATGTAAAAAAGTACCATCCTTTGGTCAAACAAGCCAATTTAAATATTACGGAAGCGCAAGTTCAATTGATGCAAGCTCGCGGTGCCTTTGATCCAAAAATTGAAATAGATTTTAATAAAAAAGAGTTTAAAGATAAAAACTACTACTCTCTTTTTAATGGAAGTTTTAAAATTCCCACTTGGTATGGCATCGAAATTAAAGGAGCTTTTGACAACAATGAAGGAATATATATAAATCCTGAAATGACCACGCCAAATAAGGGTTTAACTTCGGTGGGAATATCGATACCTATTGGTCAGGGTTTGTTTGTGAATCAACGAATGGCCGATGTTCGAAAAGCAAAACTCGCTCAAACGTTAAACCAATCGGAACGGGATCTGCAAGCCTTAGAAATTATTCATGAAGCTTCTTTGCGTTATTTTGATTGGAAACGTCATTACGACGAAGTACAGTTATACGAAAACTACTTAAAAAATGCAGTACTTCGCTATAAAGGGATTACTCAACTTATAGAACAAGGAGACAAACCAGCAATTGATAGTATTGAAGCCGGTATTGTGGTCAAAAGTCGGAAACTAAATTTGGAAGACGCTAATTTAAAATTAACAAAATCTCGATTGGCTTTATCCAATTATATTTGGACAGTTGATGCAATTCCATTAGAAATTTCTGAAGCCCTTACGCCGGAAAGTAATTTGAAAAGTACCATTGAAGAAGTCCTTAATTACAAAAGAACTGATGCTTTTATGGCCGAAAACCATCCGAAAATTAAATCTTGGACTACGAAGATAAACATGTTGGAAATTGACCGAAAAGTAAAGGAAAACGCCTTGTTACCCAAACTGGACCTGAGCTATAATTATTTATCGGAACCCAGTTATTTTAACCAATATCGATTTCAGGATTACAAATTAGGGGTTAATTTTAGTATGCCTTTATTTTTACGTAAAGAACGTGCTGGATTAAAATTAGCGCAACTCAAAATTCAAGATTCAAAATACTTTTTACAGTTTGAAAGGATTCAACTGGAAAACAAAGTAAAAGCACAACAACAAGAAATTATTTCGCTCAAAAAGCAATTAAATTATACCAATAGCTTAGTTTCTGATTATGACTCGATGCTAAAAGGTGAAGATCGATTATTTGAAATTGGAGAAAGTTCTTTGTTTGTAATCAATTCTCGAGAAAATTCTTTAGTAAGTGCTCAAATAAACAACATTGCTATGGAAAACAGATTATATACCGCCATTATTGGTTTGTATCAATCGTATGGCAAACCCGAATTGTAACTCATAAACTAATTGTATAAAAAAAGACGGAGTAATTTCCGTCTTTTTTATGCTATATAACTGAATTACAGACTAAAATTAATTCCAAAGATGATATTTCTTCCCATATTGGCTATTCCATCTGCCTTTAAGCGAGACAAATGCGAAACATAATTTTTATTCAATACATTATTCGCATTAAGAGTAGTTTCAAATTTAAGTTTTCCTAAAGCAATTTTTCCTCCCAAGCCAACATTTAACAAAGTATAATCAAGTGTTTTTGTTTCGAATTCTGAAATATTATGTTGTGCCAAAGTTGTTTCTACAGCAGTATTGAAATAACCATCGGTTACTGTTTTACCAAGCTTAAAATCGGCACGCACATTTGTATTCCATTTGTTAGCAGGAATTAATGGCAAATGATCTCCATTGTCTTTTTGAGCGGTCACACTTTCAAAACTGGAAGTAAGATGCAACCAATCGATAGGATGCGGATGAATATGTATTCCTGCTTCTCCTCCAAAAAGTTTGGCGTTGTCTTGTACATAATTATACACATTGTTATCTTCAATCACCTCACCAGTTGGAGCAATAAAAATGTAATTATTAATATGATTATAAAAACCGTTTACAAAAACTTCAAAATGTTCGTTACCATATTCTAGATTCAAATCGGCTTGAATATTTTGTTCATTTTTCAAGTTCGCATTTCCAATTTCATACCGGTTACTACCTTCGTGAACACCATTGGAAGTCAACTCGGCTAAGTTAGGAGCACGAAATCCAGAGGCTAGATTTAGTCGCATCGTAATTTTATCGCTAAGATTGGTTTTATAACCTAAGGAAGCATTAAAACTATTGAATTGTTTATCGATGGCTTCAAAATAGCCTTCCTCTCCTACTACACCGTGGTTTTCGGTGGTAATGTTTCGGCTGTCAAAGCGAATTCCGGCTTGAATCACGTTTTTATTCCATTCATAATTGGTGGTAATTAATCCACCCAAATCTTTTGTTATTGCATTCGGAATTAATAATTCTTCTCCTAAATTATCATTCGCTTGGTTCATTCCTTGTACTCCTACAATCGTTTCGAAATTACCGAATTTTGGAAGATAGTATTTCAAATCATAATTCAGTGTTTGCAAATTCATATTTAATAAGGCAACAGCACTGTCTTCGAATTCTTTTCTTTTATTGGAAATATACCCGAAATCGGCTTCAATTTTAGAATTTTTTAAAAAGAAGGTATTGTGCAAACTCATAATTTGTCCTAATACGCCTTGACGTGGAAAATCAGGATTTCTTTTGGTGGTTTGATGGGCAACTTCTTCTGGTAATCCTAAAGCAAGGTTGTTAATGTTGTAGCGAAAGGTACTTGAAAAACTTGTATTCGAATAACCGACACCAATTTTAGCATCGGTTTCCTCAAAACGAGTATTGGTAATTCGAGTTCCGTTTGCAATTTTATAATCGGCGTGAGAATTATAGCCACCTCGGACTAAAAATTTCCAATTTTCGGAAGAAGATTTCAATCCAAATGACGTGTTCGAACCTAGGGTATTACTGAAATACTTCTGACTGAAATCGGCCTGATACGTATTGGCTTTGGCAAATTTTTCAGGATTTAAATACAAAACACCACCCAAAGCATCGGAACCATATAATAAAGAAGCAGGACCTTTAATGATTTCGACACTTTCGACTCCGCTGTCGCTTAAACCTAGCCCGTGTTCTTCTCCAAACTGTTGGTTTTCCAAACGAACGCCTTGCGAATACACCAAGACACGATTGCCACTTAATCCTCTAATGACCGGTTTCCCGATTGAAGTTCCTGTTGAAATTTGTGAAACACCAGGAATAGTGGCCAATCCTTCAATTAAAGTAGCAGCTCCTTTTTGTTGTAACGCCTTTATAGAACTGTGTTCAACTTTCATGACGTTTTGTGATTGTACTTTGTTGAATTTTGTGGAAAGAATTACTTCTTCTATATGATGAGTATGTTCTTCTTCTAAAGTAATATCGAGTAAAATTTCTTTATTAATGGAGATTACCACCGATTGGGTATCAAACTTTGCATGTGAAAAAAGAATGGTAAAACTACCACTAGGAAGATTATTAATTGCAAATTCACCTTTATCATTGGTTGTCGTTTCCTTGTGTAATTCTGGAAAAGAAACCAAAACTCCTTGAACAGTATTTTTCTGAGCATCTGTAACGGTACCTTTGATACTATTTTGTGCTGATGTATATAACGATAACCCTATAAATAGGGCTGTTAGGTATAATTTCATTTTTAAATTGGATATATTGTTTACGAAAATAAATAACCCTTTATTGTTACTAAATCACAATAAGGGTATAAAAAATATTTAAACAATATAAGTGGGCGGACCACGGGATTTTACGACACTACCAGAGAAAAAAACTAATTTTTCACCGTAACCAAACAAGCTGATAGTATTGTGTACAATCGAAAAAGGAATTTCGAAAGTAATAAAATCGGTAAATGTAAAATTATTAAAGCTGTATTCGCATACAAAACAATTGTCAAAATCGGTATGACTGTGTGAAATAACCGTATGGGAATGGTCGTATTTGTGAGCACAATGTTTGGTAGTGAGTTGCTCCACCAAATGCTCAAATGAATGCACCGATTGGAAGGTTATCGCAAACAATAACGCTCCTAAAAGGGAAAAACTAAATATGTTTATTTTTTTATTCATTTGTAACAAATATAGTTATCGTAATGAAATTACAACAGCATTTTAGGAAAAATTTAATGCGGTTTTTTGTAAGTTTTTTGTGATTAATTTTTAATTACAACATAATAAACCTATGTTTGCCCAAATTTTTAAAACCCCAAAAACTATGAAAAAAGTACTTTTACTTTTATTGAGTATTTCCTTATTTTCCTGCGGTGGAGACGATAGCACTCCAGCACCAACCCCTACTACTACTGATGTAGCTTATTTTAGAGCGAACTTAAACGGTTCTCTATTAGATTATACTCAAAATAGCAGTTTTGCTCCGGCTTATTATAATAGTCTTGGAACTGGGTTTTCAGGAAATGGATTTGATCGTTCTCATTACTATGCATCCGATATGGTTCCTGGGAGTGGAGCTGATTATCCACAAATTGGAATAACATATCATAATATGTACGTTACAAATGATTCTAGCACAGAGTCAGCTGCCTTTTATGGTTTATTTAGTCCTGCTCCAACCAATTTTATTACAGATACTCAAGAAGATAATTGGGAAAAAGGAGTTGAAGTTGGCTATTATAAAGCAGATGGAACTTATTATAGCACGCTGAAAGGAAGTCAATCAGGAAGTACAATTACAGTGACTAGCAAAAAAGAAACAATCTCTCGCGGTTTAGGCGGTGATGTGAGATTTGTAAAACTTACAGGTACGGTTAATTGTAAATTGTATGATTATTGGAATCCTTCTGCAGATCCGATTGTTTTAACAAACGGTAAATTCAAACTTCAATTTAGTGAATATCTAGATTAAGTTATTCATAATTGACAATAAAAAGGAGAATCATAGATTCTCCTTTTTATTATTATTTCAATAGCAGTTATACTAATTTATGTGCTACTAAATATTCTGCAATTTGAACTGCATTGGTAGCAGCTCCTTTGCGTAAATTATCGGCAACAATCCATAGGTTTAAAGTATTTGGGTGGCTTTCATCACGGCGAATACGACCTACAAAAACATCGTTTTTACCTTCGGCATATAAGGGCATTGGAAAGGTAAACGTATCAATATTGTCTTGCACCGTAATTCCTGAAGTGTGGTGTAAAATGGAACGTACTTCCGAGACATCAAAATCATTTTCAAACTCTACATTTACCGCTTCACTATGTCCGCCCACTACAGGTACACGAACTGCAGTCGCTGTCACTGCAATTGTTTTATCGTCAAGAATTTTTTGGGTTTCACGAACCAATTTCATTTCTTCTTTGGTATAACCGTTTTCTTCAAAAACATCACATTGTGGAATTAAATTACGGTGAATAGGATATTTATATGCCATTTCTCCTTTAACCCCTGCATATTCATTTTCTAACTGACGAACCGCTTTTACTCCTGTTCCTGTAATCGATTGATACGTTGAAACAATGACACGTTTGATGTCGTATTTTTGATGTAGAGGCGCTAAAGTCATGACTAACTGAATCGTGGAACAGTTTGGATTGGCAATGATTTTATCTTCTTTCGTCAAAACAGAAGCATTGATTTCCGGCACTACTAATTTTTTGGTCGGATCCATTCTCCAGGCCGATGAATTATCAATAACAGTAGTACCTGCTTCAGCAAATTTAGGAGCCCATTCTTTGGAAGTATCTCCTCCAGCTGAAAAAATAGCAATATCTGCTTTCATATCAACAGCCGTTTGCATGCCAACTACTTTATAGGTTTTGCCTAAATATTCTACTTCTTTACCTACCGATTTTTCAGATGCGACAGGAATCAATTCTGTTACCGGAAAATTTCTTTCTGCTAAGACTTTAAGCATGACTTCACCTACCATTCCGGTAGCACCTACAACAGCTATTCTCATTATATTTTGTGTGTTTAAATTTTGTGATAACAAAAGTAAATAATAATTGGTTTCAAAAAACAGCTTAACAAATTTTTACCAAATGTTAAAAAAGAAAAACCCCGATGAAAACCGGGGTTAAATTAGAATATGTAGTGAGCGGTTTATTTTTTTAATAAATCTCTAATTTGAGTCAATAATTCTTCTTGAGATGGACCTGCAGGTACAGCCGGTACCTCTTCTTCTTTCTTTTTCATACCATTAAGACCTTTAACCAATAAGAAGATCACAAAAGCAATCACTAAGAAACTAATAATGGCAGCTAAAAATTTACCGTATAAAATTCCTCCATCGGTTTTTAATCCGGCCAAATCTTCTACTTGTGCAGCCTTAAGTGCTGGATTTAAAAGAGCTGGAGTAATAACATCTCCAACCAACGAAGTAACTATTCCGCTGAAAGCTCCTCCAATGATAACCCCTACGGCCAAATCCATGACATTACCTTTTGCTATAAATTCTTTAAATTCAGAAATCATTCCCATAATTGATTGTTTTTTGGTTAGTTATTTTAAATTGATTCGCTAATTTAACATTTTTTTTAAATAATTAACACTATTTATTCGCGATAAAAAACACGTTTCACTCTAGCCGAAATACTTGTTAAGATTTCATACGGAATCGTATTAGTTGCTTTGGCAATTGTATTTACGGATGGATTAGCTCCAAAAATAATAACATCACCTCCTTCAAAACAAGGAATACCCGTCACATCAACCATTAGCATGTCCATACAAATACTTCCAATAATTGGCGCTTGTTTGCCATTCACTATTACATATCCAACTCCATTTCCCCAAAGTCTAGAAATTCCGTCAGCATAACCAATGGGAATCGTGGCTACTTTGGTTGGTTGCGTTGCTACAAATCGACGTACATACCCGACGCTTTCTCCAACATCAATGGTTCTGATTTGTGAAATCACCGATTTTAAAGTCCCTACATTTTCCAGATTAAGTTGTTCGTGATCTTCGTTTGACACACCATACAATCCAATTCCCAATCGCACCATATCGAATTGTGCCTGCGGATAATTGCTAATTCCAGAAGTGTTACAAATATGGCGTATTGGTTTTATTTCCAAGCCTTGTGTTAAAGATTTGGCATTTTTATCAAAAGTTTCAATTTGCTGCAACGTAAATTCTCGATGTTCAGGCACATCACTCGATGCCAAATGAGACAATATACTTTTCACTAAAACACTTTTTGACTGCTTTAAAATTGCAACCAATTCCGGTAAATCTTCGGTATCAAATCCCAATCGGTTCATTCCGGTATTTAACTTGATATGAATTGGGTAATTTTCTAACTTTTTAGCTTCCACCAATTTCAAAAAGGCTTTCAAAACTCTAAAATTATATATTTCAGGTTCCAAGCGGTTTTGAACAATCGTTTGAAAACTAGTCATTTCTGGATTCATAACCATGATAGGCAATTCGATACCTGCTTTTCGTAATTCGATTCCTTCATCAGCAAAAGCTACGCCCAAATAGTCAACTTTATGATGGGCTAATAATTTGGCAATTTCATAGCTTCCACTTCCGTAGCCAAACGCTTTTACCATGACCATTAATTTGGTTTTTGGTTGCAGTTTCGATTTAAAATAGTTTAAATTATGACTTATGGCATTCAGGTTAATTTCCAGAATAGTTTCATGTGTTTTTTCTTCCAATAACGAAACAATGTGCTCAAATTCGAATTGACGCGAACCTTTAATTAAAATCGTTTCATTGGAAAAATGTATCGTATCAAAAGCTTTGATAAAATCTTCTGTCGTAGCAAATGACGCTGCATTCAAAAACTTATTTTTAAACTTGGAAACTGTTTGTCCGATACAAAAAACACGATTAATTTTATGTGAAATAATCAATTGCGAAACCCTAGAATAGAGTTCTTCTTCCGATAATCCAGACTGAAAAATATCGGATAAAATAAGTGTTCTTTTTTGGTGTTGTTTTTGATTTTCAAGAAAATCTAATGCTATTTTAAGTGATTGAAAATCGGAACTATAACTATCATCAATTAAAGTACAATTATAATTTCCGTTTTTTACTTTCAATCGCATTTCGACAGGATACAATTCAGACATTCGTTCTTGTATCGTTTCTTGACTGTACTTTAAATAAAGCATTGTTAAAACGCAATGCATCACATTTTCAATTGATGCTTCATCGGTAAACGGAATTTCAACTTTAAAACACAATTCATTAAAGGTAATATTTAGTTCCGAATGATGTTCAAATGTTTTCTTCTGAAAAAAAACAGCCGCACTGCTATCTTGTGTGCTCCAAGTAAACGTCTTTATATTTTTATCGAGAAAAGCTTCAATCGTTTTATTTTTATTCAGAATCAAGATATCAACTTCCGAAAACAACTTCAGTTTTTCCTTAATTTTTTGAGAAATATCCACAAATCCTTCATCATGTGCCGATCCAATGTTGGTTAAAATCCCAATAGTTGGTTTGATAATTTGCTGCAAATGAACCATTTCGCCAACGGTAGAAATACCCGCTTCAAATATCCCGAAATTATGATTTTCATTGATTCCAATAACCGATAAAGGCACTCCTACTTGTGAATTATAACTCTTCGGACTTCTAATAATATTATAATCAGGGCCAAGTAAGAAATTAAGCCATTCTTTCACAATTGTTTTTCCATTACTTCCGGTAATTCCGATGACTGGAAAATTATAAAGACTTCGGTAATAACTTGCAAAATCCTGAAGTGCTTTCAACGTATTTTCCACCTTGAGAAAATTAGCTTTTGCTTCTAATCCTGTAGGAATATGATCCACGACAAAATAAGAAACACTCTTATTTAAAAGATCCTGAATATAACTATGTGCGTCGTGATTGGGACCTGAAAGAGCAAAAAATAAGGTTTTAGCATTGTTTTGCAAGGAACGACTATCAATGGAAACATTTTCAATAATCGCAGAAAAGTCATCAAAATTGACAGTAGCATTCGTACTGGCAATAATGTTTTTTAGTAAAACGCCCATTATAAATCGTTGTGTTGCGTATTGGTTTTAATTATCTCTTCATCAATTACATCCATATTATTACGCATAGCGTTAAAATAAGCGGCTCGACTTAGAGGTTCATATTCTTCTGTTTCTCCTAATAAAACCAAGCTGTCACTATCGGCTTTTCGAAAACTATAATGTGCTAAATTTCCGGTTCGCGTACAAACGGCATGCACCTTCGTTACATATTCGGCCGTAGCCATTAATCCCGGCATTGGTCCAAACGGATTGCCTTTAAAATCCATATCCAATCCCGCCACGATAACGCGAATACCTGAATTGGCTAAGTCATTACATACTGCAATTATTTCATCGTCAAAAAACTGCGCTTCGTCAATTCCAACCACATCACAACCTTGCGCTAAAATTCTGATATTAGCGGCGGCTGGCACAGGTGTAGAACGTATTTCATTTTTATTATGAGACACCACCATTTCTTCGTCGTAACGTGTATCAACGGAAGGCTTAAAAATTTCTACTTTTTGTTTGGCGAATTGAGCTCGTTTTAATCGGCGAATTAACTCCTCGGTTTTACCCGAAAACATGGAACCACAGATGACTTCGATCCACCCAAATTGTTCTTTATGATTTACTGTATTTTCAAGAAACATTTTTTATTTTTATGACGATAAAAATGAATAGTTTTTATTACTTTGTAACATAACAAAAATAGTACAAAAGAAATTTGTTCTTCACTATATTTTAAATTTATTACCAATTTTAGAATAAATTCAACTAAAAATAAAAACAAACCGATGAAAAAAAAGTTAGAAGCCGAATTAATTAGCATTGCACACCGAATTTTAAAACTTAAAAACAAAGAGGATGTTCGTGAATTGCATCACGAAACGCAAAAATTATACGAAAAACTATCGGTTTTATTGTTTGTGGAAGAAAATTTTGATGAGGTTAAACCTACGATCGGTTTGCATGATATTGAAGTGAAATTAGAACACGCTTTCGATTTTGACGAAAAAATTGTTGTGGCCGAGCTTAAGGAAGAAGCCGAAGAAATCAAAATAGTTGAAAAAGAAGAAACCAAGAAGGAAGCAAAAGCAACTGAAAAAATCGAACCTGTTGTAGAAGCAATTATTAAGGAAACAAAAATGGAAGAAAAACTTCCTGAAATTCCTGTTGCCGAAGCAAAAAAAGAAGAGCCAATTATTGCAATTCCAACCCCAGATAAAAAGCAAATTTCTTTCGATGACATTCTAAATGCTATTCAACCAGAGCCGATTTTTGAACGTGTTTCCGCAGCAAAAAAAGAAGAAGCCATTCCGGCTCAAATTTCTAAAATTATCGAAGATAAAATTGAAGAAACTCCAAAAGAAACCATAGAACTAACCACTGAATTTGTGCCGGATTTTACAGAAATTGCCTTTGAAAAAGCCGAAGAGAAACCTACGGCAAATTTAAATGATAAAATGACCAAGAACTCTGGCTTAACTTTAAATGACAGGGTTGCTTTTGAAAAAAACCTTTTCGATGGTAGTACCGAAGATTTGAACCGAGTGATTTCTCAAATTGCAACTTTCGATACCTTTGAAGATGCTAAAAATTTCATCGACGAAATGGTCAAACCCGATTATAATGAGTGGGATGGAAAAGAGGAATTTGCCTCTCGTTTCATGGAATTTGTTGAAAGCAAGTTCGTATAAAAACCAAATCTCAAATAGCAAATCTCAAATAAATTCAAAAAACAAATTAGAAAATTAATTTCTTGAAAAATTGAAAATTATTTGTCATTTGTAAATTGGTCTTTGAAATTTTTAAAACATTATGAGCAAATTATATATAGTTCCAACGCCAATAGGAAACCTAGAAGACATGACTTTCAGAGCAATACGAGTTTTGAAAGAAGTGGATTTAATCTTAGCGGAAGATACGCGTACTAGCGGAAAGTTATTAAAGCATTTCGAAATTTCGACACACATGCATAGTCATCACATGCATAACGAACACAAAACCGTCGAAAATATCATCAAACGCATACAAGCGGGAGAAAATATTGCGCTAATTTCTGATGCCGGGACGCCTGCTATTTCGGATCCTGGTTTTTTACTCACTCGTGCTTGTGTGGAAAACAACATTGAAGTCGATTGTTTACCTGGCGCTACCGCTTTTGTACCCGCTTTAGTCAATAGTGGCTTACCCAACGATAAATTTATTTTTGAAGGTTTTTTACCCGATAAGAAAGGACGTCAAACGCGGTATCTGGCTTTAGCGGAAGAAACACGAACGATGATTTTATACGTTTCTCCTCATAAATTGGTCAAAACTTTAGCCGAATTTATACAATATTTTGGTGCCGACCGACAAGTTTCAGTCTCGAGAGAATTGTCTAAACTACACGAAGAAACCCTTCGCGGTACTGCCGAAGAAGTCTTGAAACATTTTGAAGCCAAGCCTCCCAAAGGAGAAATTGTTGTGTGTGTGGCGGGAAAAGTAATATCCAAAGAAAAAAGTAAAGACAATGACTAATCGCAACCTATTTATAGAAAAATTAAAATCGAATACCGAATTCATTTCTTTTCAAG
>JAGORP010000002.1 GCA_018062725.1 Flavobacterium sp. | reverse complement strand
GGCGATGTGGTGATAACCATGGATGCCGACTTACAGGATAGTCCAGACGAAATTCCGGAATTATTCAACATGATTACCAAAGGTAACTTTGATTTGGTTTCGGGCTGGAAGAAGAAAAGATACGATTCGGTAGTGGCTAAAAATTTACCTTCTAAATTATTTAATGCTGCTGCTAGAAAAACATCAGGTGTTATATTAAACGATTTTAACTGTGGATTAAAAGCTTACAAAAATGTGGTAGTCAAAAACATAGAAGTTTCCGGCGAAATGCACCGCTATATTCCTGTTTTAGCTAAAAACGCAGGCTTTGGTAAAATTGGCGAAAAAGTTGTACAACACCAAGCTCGAAAATATGGGGAATCAAAATTCGGAATGAGTCGTTTTATAAATGGTTTTCTTGATTTGATTACGATTTGGTTTTTATCAAAATTTGGAAAAAGACCCATGCATTTGTTTGGATTATTAGGAACCATTATGTTTATGATAGGTTTTGTTTCCGCCGGATACATTGGAGTTTCAAAGCTCTTCAAATTATTTTATTTACACGAAGACACTATTTTAGTAACCGACAATCCGTGGTTTTATATTGCACTAACCACAATGATTATTGGCACACAATTATTCTTAGCCGGATTTTTAGGCGAAATTATTCTTCGTACCAAAAACAACGAAGAACGATACAAAATACAAGAAGTGATTTAACTTAAGGACGCAAATTGCGACCTCAAAGAAATAATGAATTAAAAATTGGCTATAAAAAATAAAAATTATGCACATAGATAAGGCAATTTTAGATAAAGTCAATGTTTGGTTAACTCCAACATTCGACGAACAAACGCAAGAAGCTATCAAAGAAATGATGACTTCTTCTCCAAAAGAATTAGAAGACAGTTTTTATAAAAATTTAGAATTCGGAACCGGCGGAATGCGCGGCGTTATGGGCGTAGGCACCAACCGTATTAACAAATATACGTTAGGGAAAAACACACAAGGTTTGTCAAATTACTTAAAAAAATGTTTTCCAAATGATGAATTAAAAGTAGCTATTGCTTACGATTGCCGAAACAATAGCGATACTTTAGCGAAAGTGGTTGCTGATGTTTTTTCTGCCAATGGAATAAAAGTCTTTTTATTTTCAGAAATGCGTCCAACACCTGAACTTTCTTTTGCCGTAAGGTATTTAGGCTGTCATACTGGAATTGTTTTAACCGCATCACACAATCCGCCAGAATATAACGGCTACAAAGTGTATTGGCAAGATGGTGGTCAAATCGTTCCACCAGAAGATGCTGCCGTAATTGCCGAAATCGAAAGCCTACACTACTCCGACATTAAATTTGACGCCAATGAAAGTTTAATCGAATATATTGACACCGCTGTTGATGAAGCCTTTAGAGATTCAACCATCAAAAACGCCAGTTTCAATACTTCTTCGGAAGCTAGAAAAAAATTAAAAATCGTTTACACTTCACTTCACGGAACTTCCATTAAAGCGATTCCAGGAGTTTTGGAAAAAGCTGGTTATACCGATGTTAATATCGTTGCCGAACAAGCTGAACCCAACGGAAATTTCCCTACTGTAGTTTCTCCTAATCCGGAAGAACCAGAAGCATTATCGATGGCCCTGGCATTAGCCGAAAAAATTGGCGGAGATATTGTCATAGGAACTGATCCTGATTCTGACCGACTAGGTGTTGCCGTGCGAAATTCTGAAGGGAAAATGATACTATTAAACGGAAACCAAACCATGGTGGTTATGACGGCGTTTTTACTAGAACAATGGAAAAAACAAGGTAAACTTACGGGTAATGAATTTATTGGCTCTACGATTGTTTCTACTCCGATGATGCTAGAATTGGCTTCGGCTTATGACGTAGAATGCAAAGTGGGATTAACCGGATTTAAATGGATTGCCAAATTCATCAAAGACTTTCCAAATCAAACCTATATTGGCGGTGGTGAAGAAAGCTTCGGCTACATGGTGGGCGATGCCGTTAGAGACAAAGATGCGGTTGCTGCCATATTACTGGTGTGTGAAATTGCTGCTCAGGCTAAAGAAAAAGGAAGTACGTTATACCAAGAATTACTTCAAATGTATGCTGACTTCGGGTTTTACAAAGAGCACTTAATTTCGATTACCAAAAAAGGAATTGATGGTGCCAATGAAATCAAACAAATGATGATTGACCTACGTCAAAATCCGCTAAAAGAAATCAATGGTCAACGCGTAGTTTGCGTGGAAGATTATCAATCCTCTAAAGGAAAAGATTTCATGAACGGTGAAGAATTTGATATTTTAATTCCGAAATCGAACGTCTTAATTTATTATCTAGAAGACGGAAGCAAAATATGTGCTAGACCAAGTGGCACAGAGCCTAAAATCAAATTTTACTTCAGTGTAAATTGTCAGATTGAAAACATTTCTGAAGTTCCGGAAGCCGAAAAACAATTAGACACCAAAATTAAAAACATTATAGCAGCAATGCAATTGAACTAATGGACAATAATCTCAAAAAAATAATTCCGTTTGCTTTACATTATAAAAGAAATGTAACATTCAACATTTTCTTTAATATTTTGTATGCGCTTTTTAGTACCCTTTTGATGGTCTCCTTAATGCCTACTTTAAATGTCATTTTTGAAAAAGGAACCAGAGTAACTGAAAAACCAGTCTATACCGGTTTTAGTGACATTAAAGCATTTGCCGAAAACTACTTAAACTACAACATTACGGTAATCTCAGACAGTCACGGTTCTCAAAATGCCTTATTATTAGTTATCGGAATTGTGCTTCTAACGGCATTGTTCAAAAATCTATTTAATTATTTAGCCGCAAGACACGTTACCGCATTAAGAAACGGTGTTTTAAGAGATATTCGCCAAAAATTATATCACAAAATAATCAACTTACCCATTTCCTATTATTCCGACCAACGAAAAGGTGATGTCATGGCCAGAATGCTGGGTGATGTTGGGGAAGTTCAAAATTCTTTTTTCCAAATTTTAGAATTAATTGTTCGTGAACCCTTAACCATTGCATTTTCAATTGTTGCTATGTTTGCCATAAGTGCAAAACTAACCCTCTTTGTTTTTGTTTTTATTCCGATTTCTGGATTTATTATTTCAAGATTGGGTAAAAATTTAAAAGCGAAATCACAAAGAGCGCAACAAGAACAGGGTGTGTTCATTTCTACCTTAGACGAAACGTTAACCGGACTTAAAGTCGTAAAAGGATTTAACGCTGAAAATATTTTCATTACTAAATTCAACAGTTCGGTAGATCGCTTGTTAAAATTATCCAATAGTATTGCCAACAAAAACAATCTGGCCTCCCCTATGAGTGAATTTTTAGGAATCGTAACTATCGGCACACTTCTATGGTATGGCGGGCATTTGGTATTAATTGAAAAAAGTTTGAGCAGTACTGCATTTATTACTTACATTGCCCTAGCTTACACCATCTTAACTCCTGCCAAAGCGATTTCTAAATCGTCGTATCAAGTAAAAGGAGGTTTGGCTGCTGCCGAGCGTGTATTTAGCTTAATGGAGCAAGAAAACAACATTTTAAACAAACCTAACGCAATTGAAAAAGAGTCTTTTGACAATTCAATATTAGTCGAAAATATCAATTTTGCTTACAAAGACGAAAACGTATTAAAAAACTTTTCTTTGGAAGTTCCAAAAGGAAAAACTGTTGCGCTTGTAGGACAATCAGGATCTGGAAAAAGTACTATTGCGAATTTACTGACTCGTTTTTACGATGTTCAAGAGGGAAAAATCACCATTGATGGCGTTGATATCAAAGATATGAACATGCATTCCTTAAGAGGCCTAATGGGGTTGGTAACGCAAGACTCTATTCTATTTAACGATACGATTAAAAACAACCTTTTAATAGGAAAACCAACCGCTACAGACGATGAAATAATCGCTGCTTTAAAAGTGGCTAATGCTTACGAATTTGTCAAAGATTTGCCTAACGGAATCGAAACCAACATTGGTGATGCGGGTGGAAAACTTTCTGGCGGACAAAAACAACGATTATCTATTGCGCGTGCGGTGTTAAAAAATCCACCTATTATGATTTTGGATGAAGCTACTTCAGCTTTAGATACCGAAAGTGAAAAATTTGTTCAAGTTGCCTTAGAAAATATGATGCAAAACAGAACTTCTATTGTTATTGCACACCGATTATCCACCATTCAAAAAGCAGACAAAATTGTAGTCATGCAAAAAGGAGAAATTGTAGAACAAGGCACACACGAAGAATTATTAGCTAAAAATGGCACTTATGCCAAGTTAGTAATGATGCAATCCTTTGAATCTTAACACAATAAAAAAAGCGGTTTAGTATGACTAAACCGCTTTTTTATTTCTAGTAGCGAGGACGGGAGTTGAACCCGTGACCTCAGGGTTATGAATCCTGCGCTCTAACCAACTGAGCTACCTCGCCAAGGCTAATGGTTATTGCATCTCTCAATGCGGGTGCAAATATAAGACTATATTTAAAGGTTGCAAATTTTTTCAAGAAAAAAACTCTTAAAAAATATTTTTTTTAAATACTATTATTATATATATTGCCAAAAAAAAACAAATGGACAACAAAATACGTTACGAATTAGAATTCCCAATACATTCCTCTCCACAACTTTTGTATCAATATATATCAACACCTTCTGGTCTTCAAGAATGGTTTGCCGACAATGTGAATTCACGTGGCGAATTTTTTACCTTCAAATGGGACGACTCAGAAGAAAAAGCACGTTTACACTCAAAAAAAACAGGTGAAAAAATAAAATTCAAATGGGTGGATGACGACAATAAAGACACTGAATATTATTTTGAATTACGAATTTTAGAAGACGACATTACCAAAGATGTTTCTTTAATGGTGATTGACTTTGCTGTCCAAGAAGATATTGATGAAGCAAAAATGCTTTGGGAAAATCAAATTTCAGACTTAAAACACGTAATTGGATCCGTATAAAATTTCATTTATAACATGTATATTTGCACCGTCTTTTAATTAAAAAAAGGCGGTTTTTTTATGCAAGATTCAACACTACAAAATAATCGCGGTTTCCTGTTTGGTGATGCCGTTTTTGAAACTGTCAAAATCATTGACAATAAAATCCTTTTTTCCGAAGATCATTATTTTAGATTAATGGCTTCAATGCGAATTTTACGTATGGAAATTCCAATGAATTTTACATTAGAATTTTTTGAAAATGAAATTTTAAAAGCTGTAAAAGATCAAAGCCTTGAAGCATCGGCTAGAGCTCGATTAACAGTATATCGAAAAGATGGCGGATTATATTTACCTCAAACCAATGAAGTAGCATATCTTATTTCGGTTTCAAAAATCGAAAAACCACTGTATCAAATTGAAAAACAAAATTACGAGATCGATTTATACAAAGATTTTGTCATCAGCAAACAATTACTCTCAACATTAAAGACTACAAACAAAGCCATAAACATTACAGGAAGCATTTACGCGCACGAAAACGACTTGGACAACTGTTTGCTTCTTAATGAAGATAAAAATGTTGTAGAAGCCCTAAATGGAAATATTTTTATGCTTAAAGATGGCGTTTTAATCACTCCTCCTATTTCTGAAGGATGTTTAAACGGAGTGATGCGCAAACAAATCATTGAAATAGCAAAGACAATGGAAGGGTATGAATTTCAAGAAAAACCCATTTCTCCATTCGATTTACAAAAAGCTGACGAATTATTTATGACCAACGTGATACAAGGAATTCAACCCATAACAAAATACCGTAAAAAAGAATTTCAAACAAATATTTCAGAAGTACTAACACAAAAGTTGAATATTAAAATTAGATTGAGTTAATTGTAAATTGGATTTTCGGGTGCATTTGACCAAATTAAATAATCGCCGCCTTGTTCCATAATTTTTTCTCTCCAGAAATCTGAAGCCGATTTACCAATTATTTTATTTCGCAGTTCATTTTCAGAAATAATCCAAGAGTTGGACGCCAATTCATTTTGCAATTGCTCGGCATCCCAACCGGAATATCCTAAAAAGAAACGTATGTTATTTCGATTAATTTTCCCTTGATTGATTAAATCTTTAGTCGATTCAAAATCACCTCCCCAATAAATACCTGTTGCGATTTCTATACTTCCAGGAATAAGTTGTGGAATATTATGAATAAAATATAAGTTATCTTGTTCTATTGGTCCTCCATTATATATTTTAAACGAAGCCGAAATTTCCGGAATTAAATCATGTATCGTATAACCAAGCGGCTTGTTCAATATAAAACCAACCGACCCTTCATCGTTATGATCAGCCAATAAAACAACTGATCTATTAAAAGACAAATCTCCAGTGATAGAAGGTTCTGCTACCAGCAAATGCCCTCTTTTTGGTTTAGCTGCTATCATAATTATAAGATTTTCATTTAAATTTAACTAAAATATTATGTACTCTCCAAATTAAATCGTTAAAATGCACAAAAAAAGCCACGCATGGCGTGGCTTTTTGAAATTATAATAAACTATTATTTGTTTACTGATCCTTCTAAATCTGCACCAGCTTTGAACTTAACTACATTTTTAGCTGCAATTTTAATAGTTTTTCCTGTTTGAGGATTTCTTCCATCTCTTGCAGCTCTTTTAGATACTGACCAAGATCCAAATCCTACTAGAGAAACTCTACCACCTTTTTTTAATGTACCTTCAACATTTCCTAAGAATGATTCTAATGCTGCTTTTGCAGCTGCTTTTGTAATTCCTGCATCAGCAGCAATAGCATCGATTAAATCTGATTTGTTCATAATAATTGTTATTAATTGATTGGTTAATATTAATACTTAGTCTTACAAATTTAATAGGATTTCCTTATCACACAACACCTGAGCGCTATTTTTGCATAATTTGTTGATAACTTAACTTTTTTGTTGATAAATCGAGTGTTTCATCGATAAAATCAAGATATTTTGCATTTTTAGCAAGCTACAAGGCTACTGTTTGCTCAGAAAAAGCCATTCCATTGAGCAATTCATGTGTCAACATTTTCTTTTTTCCAGGAAATTGAAGCGAAATCACTTTCAAAAATCCGCCGTTAACAGCAATTTTCATTTCTTTTTTTGTAGTTAACACAGCTCCGGCAACATAGCTATGCGCTTCCAATTCTTTTTCTACTTCGTATATTTTCACGTTCCACTCGTCATTTCCATCTTTAAAATTACAATATGCAACTGGGTACGGACTTAATCCTCGAATCAAATTATAGACCGTATGAATATCCTTAGTAAAATCTATTTTACAATTTTCACGATCTAATTTATAAGCCGTTTTAATAGCATCGGTATCCTTTTGAATAGTAGTAACCACTTTTTCTTCAGAAATTAAACCTAACGTTTCAACTACAGCTTGACAACCCAAATGCATCAACCTATCATGTAATTCTCCTGCATTTTCATTTTCAGAAATAGCAATCTCTTTACTTAAAATCATAGCGCCAGTATCAATTTTATCATCAATAAAGAAAGTAGTCACTCCTGTTTTTGTTTCTCCATTAATAATAGCCCAATTGATTGGTGCTGCACCTCTGTAATCAGGAAGCAAGGACGCGTGTAAATTAAACGTACCTAATTCTGGCATTTGCCAAACCACTGCTGGCAACATTCTAAAAGCTACCACCACTTGCAAATTCGCATTCAACGATTGTAGTTCAGCAAGAAACGTTTCGCTTTTTAAATTGGTTGGCTGTAATAATTTCAAACCTTTCTCTAAGGCAAACTCTTTTACTGCCGAGTATTTTATTTTTTGTCCGCGTCCTGCCGGTTTATCTGGAGCGGTAATCACTCCTACAACTTCATGAGTCCCTTCTTTTAGAATTGCATCTAAAATACCAACGGCAAATTCGGGCGTACCCATAAAAACAATTCGTAATGCCTTCATTTTCTATATGTAAATTGATTCTTTGTATTTATAAAAATTATATTATGTTCCATGAGTTGACTTAATACCTCTAAAAGTAATTTTTCGTCGATTTGAAATTGCTCCGAAAGCGCTCTCGATGTTTTGGGACCCGTTTGTATTGCTGTCCTAATTTGATTGCGAATATCTTCAAAATGCAGTGGTTTGGACTTTGCTTTCAAACAAAAAGAGCATATCCCACAATCGTTGGTTACTTTCTCACCAAAATAAGTAAGTAATAAGCGGTTTTTACACTGCAATTCATCGGAAACATAAGCAATAACAGAGGCTAATTGGTTTTGCTTGTTTAAATTTTGTTTCTCGAGGTACTTTCCTACTCTATTGATTGTTCGTTCATCTTCCCTAACTTCTAAAAATGTAATTTTTGATTCGTTTTGAGTCGAAAACAATTCAATGATTTGCAATCCTTTTAATTTTTCCAGCAAATTTAAAACATTCGTTTCAGTTGTCCCTGCATTTTTGGCCACAAAAACAGTATTCACATTGGTTTGCATCTCAAAAATGCCAGCATAATTTCTCAGAATGGAATTTAATATCGGCTCGTCATTCGGATTCAAACTAATATATCGAATGACTTCTCTTGAATCAATTATAAATTGGACTTGCACTTTTTCCGATTGTTCATTAGACATCGAAATAATACATTGTCTATCTAAAAATTGAAGCGCGTTGAATGTTTTAAGTATAGGCAACTTATATTGATGACAAAAATGATTCAGACTAAACGCGAACTCTAGTGCAATCCCTTCCCCGTAGGCAATTTGAAAATAATTACATAGCTTGACATAGACTTCTTTTAAAAAAGCCACATCCGGCAAAACGGCAATAAATTGGCTTTCAGCCTGAATCACATCGGAAGGAGAGGAAATTAAAACCGCAAATGCTTTTTCTCCATCTCGTCCTGCTCTACCTGCTTCTTGGTAATAGCTTTCCAGATTTTCCGGCAAATTAACATGAATAACGGTTTTTACATTGGGCTTATCAATTCCCATTCCGAAAGCACTTGTTGCCACCATAATGGGATGGGTTTCTTTCATCCAAGCATTCATATTGGCTTCCTTCTCCTTTGCTGGCAATCCGCCATGATAGAAAGTAGCTTTAAATCCAAGTGTCGTCAATTGCGAAGCATAATCGTGACAGTTTTTTCTGTTTCGGACATAAATAATACTTGGTTCTGGATTTTTTTGAAGAATTTGTTTGATTTTATAGAGCTTATCTTCTGCTTTTATGATATGGTACCCTAAATTTTCACGGGCGAATGATTTTTTGAACAACTTCGGATTTTCGAGTCCAAGTAACGCTATAATATCTTTTTGAACTTCAGGTGTAGCTGATGCTGTTAAAGCTATGAATGGAATTTTAGTAAAATGTAATTTTAGATTTTTAATTTTCAAATAGGAAGGACGAAAATCATGTCCCCATTGCGAAACACAATGCGCTTCATCAATAGCAATTAAGTCAATAGGCAAAGCTTTTATCCGCTCTAAAACCCAATCCTGTTCTAATCTTTCGGGTGATAAATACAAAAACTTATAGTTGCCGTATTCACAATTATCAAGAAGTGTAATTAATTCGTCTGATTTTATAGCACCCGTTAAAGCAATCGCCTTAATATTTCTGGACTGCAATTGCGTTACTTGATCTTTCATCAAAGCCACTAAAGGTGAAATAACCAAGCAAATACCCTCATTAACCATGGCTGGTACTTGAAAACACAAGGATTTCCCACCACCTGTAGGCAGTAACCCAAAAGTATCGTTCCCTTCTAAAACGGATTGTATGATATCCCCTTGAACCGATCGAAAGGATTTATAATTCCAATATTGTTCAAGAATTTGTAAGGCTTTTTGCAATTGAAAAAAGTTTAAAGTCAAATTTTATAACGCTTAGCTTTTGCCTCTCAAAACTTTGAGAGGTGTGGCAACCAAAAATAAGAAAACTATTTTAAATGCTTTAATATAAGTTCAACACGATTCTCTACAGTTCCAATTGGAACCTCAATTAAGTCGTAACCGTATTTTTTATAGGTAAGTTTTAAGTGGTCGTAAATTACTTTGGCTTGTTCAAAATTTTCATAACGAGCTTCATCACTGACATATATTTCTTCCCATGGTGGCAACACAAAGACTTTGTGATATCGGGTTTCATGACAATGATTTTCAAAATGCTCTGGATATTCATCGCCAATAAAATCCATATACGCCAGAATATCAGGAATTCCTCTGTCGATAAAAACAGGATGATTGTCTTCTTGATGAGCGTTTTGGTATTGTTTCAGTCTTCCATCCAACAACATTTGACTAAAAAGAAGTGGCTCTGTTAAAAACAGTTGATCAATTCCACGTTTTTTAGCTTCTAAAGTAACCTCGCGTGAAATTTCAGGATAACAAGCGTATCCTTTAGCAATCAATGTATCTATGATGGTAGACTTCCCTGTTCCTGGGCCGCCTGTAATAACTATAATTTCTTTTTCCAAAACGGGCTATTCAAGGCGCAAATTTAAATAAAGTATTTGGTTTATGAAAATGATTTCTGAATTCCCTTTTTAGGAAATAAAAGTAAATGCAAAAAACCGTATATTTGCGTTTATTTTAATGCAAGAGATGGATAAAAAAACGACTGAATTTTATATTCGATTAAAAGAAGAATTAAATAGTGTAAATAAAGTTTGGCCTTCAAAATATTTATATAAATTTATAGTTCCAACCGATACGGAAAAAATTATTGCTGTTGAAAAAGCTTTCGACAGAATGGGGGCCGTAATTGACACCCGACAATCTAAAACCGGCAAGTTTACAAGTGTTTCTGTAGATGTAATAATGCCAAATGCTGACGAAATCATAAAAAAATACCAAGAAGTTTCGACTATTGAAGGTATAATCTCATTATAAATGGTTACAAAATATACAAAGGAAAACGCCAATGATGTGGTGAGTAATTTAGAATACAATTCTGAAAGAAAACCACTTATTATTCCTGAATACGGGCGTCACATACACAAACTAATCGATCAGGCGATAGCCACTGAAAATCGAGAAGACCGAAATAAATTGGCAAAATACATTATTTCTGTCATGGGAACGATGAACCCACATTTACGTGATGTTCCTGATTTCCAACACAAATTGTGGGACCAACTTTTTATCATGTCCGATTTTACATTGGATGTAGATTCTCCTTACCCGATTCCGTCTAAGGAGGTTTTAAAAATGAAACCTGACCCGTTAAATTATCCGCAAAACTTTCCTAAATACCGTTTTTATGGCAATAACATCACTTACATGATTGATGTAGCCAACAAATGGGAAGAAGGTGAAATGAAAAATGCCTTGGTCAAAGTGATCGCCAATCACATGAAAAAATGTTATTTGAGCTGGAACAAAGACACGGTTACTGATGCGGTTATCTTTGAACACCTGTATGAATTATCGGGTGGAAAATTAAATTTAACTGGTTCTACCGAAGAATTATCTAATACCCACGATTTGATGCGAACCAACAAACGAGCATCAAACAAAATGCAAACGGGTAATAACGGGAAACCAAAAATTATGGTTCAGAAAAATGGTCCTAAAAAACCGTTTATAAAAAATAATAATAATCCGAAATAAAATAATTAGAAGTTGTATGCCATGAATTATGAATTTTTAAACTAATTCATCTTTCATTTAACCTATAACTTATAATTTATCATTCATAACTCATAATTAGAAAAAATGGGCACTTTTAAAATAGAAGGCGGAAAGCCATTAAAAGGAAATGTACAACCTCAAGGTGCAAAAAACGAAGCATTGCAAGTTTTATGTCCTGTTTTATTAACGTCAGAAAAAGTAAGAGTCACTAATATTCCGGATATTATTGATGTGAATAAACTGATTACGCTTTTAGGAAATTTGGGTGTTAAAATTCAAAAAAATGGCCCTGGCGATTATACTTTTCAAGCCGATGAAGTCAATGTAGACTATTTAAAAACAGAAGCTTTCAAAAAAGAAGGCGGAAGTTTACGTGGTTCTATTATGATTGTTGGTCCGCTACTTGCGCGTTTTGGTTGTGGCTACATCCCGAAACCAGGAGGGGATAAAATTGGGCGTCGTCGTCTTGACACGCACTTCGAAGGATTTATCAACTTAGGTGCCAAATTCAGATACGAAAGAGAAGACCATTTTTATGGTGTAGAAATAGACGGAAAACTGCAAGGTGCTTATATGTTACTTGACGAAGCTTCTGTAACCGGTACAGCCAATATTGTAATGGCTGCCGTACTTGCAGAAGGCACTACCACAATTTACAATGCAGCCTGTGAACCTTATTTACAGCAATTATGTAAAATGTTGAATTCTATGGGGGCCAAAATTACTGGAGTAGGTTCTAACTTATTAACAATCGAAGGTGTTGATAGCCTTGGTGGTTGTGAACATAGAATTTTACCGGATATGATTGAAATTGGTTCTTGGATTGGCTTAGCAGCCATGACCAGAAGTGAAATCACCATCAAAGATGTTTCTTGGGAAAATTTAGGAGTCATTCCGAATGTTTTTAGAAAATTAGGAATTACTTTAGAGAAAAGAGGTGACGATATCTACATACCTGCTCACACAGAAGGATATGAAATTAAAACCGACATCGACGGCTCTATTTTGACTGTTTCTGATGCCCCATGGCCAGGATTTACTCCTGATTTGTTAAGTATTGTCTTAGTGGTAGCCACTCAAGCAAAAGGAGACGTTTTAATTCATCAAAAAATGTTTGAAAGCCGTTTGTTTTTCGTGGATAAACTAATCGATATGGGTGCAAAAATCATGTTGTGTGACCCGCACCGTGCTGTGGTTATGGGACACAACTTCCAATCGCAATTAAAAGCAACTACGATGAGTTCACCTGATATTAGAGCTGGTATTTCTCTTTTAATTGCTGCTTTAACTGCAAAAGGAACAAGCACCATCCAAAATATTGAACAAATTGATCGCGGATACGAGCGTATCGACGAGCGTTTAAGAGCCTTAGGAGCAAATATTGTAAGAGCCTAATTTTATGAGGTTACTTTTATTAATTCCATTTTTACTGATTTTCGGATGCAAACCAACTTACAATAGAATTAATTTGGACTTTATTTCTGAAACTGAAAAACAAAGGGTTTATGATTTTGGAGTTCGGAATTTAAAAAGTTGTATTACTCGGGAATTTATTCAGTTGAGCAGAAAAGAAGCTACAGAAGAATTGGTAACAGGAATATCTTTGGAAGACATGCAACACACTTGTGATGTCCTTGATAAAAGAAATGGTAAGTTCATCGACATGAAATTGATTGAAATTATTGATAATTACAATACCAACTCAAAAATCTATCGCTTTAAAGCCAATTTCCAAAAAAATGATTTTTTAAATGAAGTTAGGATTTGGGTTGAAAAAAATGGTAAATTTTCAGGATTTGTCATTAGAGAATGGAAAGACGCCTATATTCCATCTAGCTAAATAAAAAAACAATATCAATATCCCATTGCTTTGCTTTGGGATTTACTTTTTTATGGAAACATATATTATTATTTTACTTTGCATTGCTTCATTTTTCGCAGGATTTATTGATGCTATTGCAGGTGGCGGAGGATTAATTCAAACTCCCTTTGCTTTAATACTACTTCCCAATCAACCGATTTCTTCATTGATGGGCTCACTAAAAATTCCAGGTTTTACAGGAACGAGTGTGGCATCCGTACAGTATTTAAAAAAAGTAGATATGAATTGGAAATTACTATGCCTTATGGCTGTTTTTTCTTGTTTGGCGGCGTTTGGTGGCTCGTATCTGTTAACGATTGTGAGTAACGATTTTATGAAGCCCTTACTTTTTGGAATTTTGGTCGTTTTGGCAATTTATACGTTTATCAAAAAAGATTTTGGCAAACACAAACCTAAAGAAATACCTTTTCAGAAATCGGCCATTTTAGGAATACTAATTAGCATACTTGTTGGTTTTTATGACGGATTTATTGGTCCTGGCACAGGTAGTTTTTTGATGGTTGCCTTTATCACCATTTTAGGTTTCGACTTTTTACATGCTTCCGCGAATGCAAAACTCGTGAATTTAGCCTCCAATGTTGGTTCGCTAACCTTATTTATTGCAAAAGGGAAAATTCTTTGGGCAATGGCTTTACCAATGGCCTTCTGTAATGGTCTTGGCGGTTGGATTGGCGCCAAATTAGCTATCAAAAAAGGAAATGAGTTTATCCGAGTATTCTTCTTACTTGTGGTCGTGGGAACTTTACTCCGATTGAACTATGATATTTTCTTCAAAAATTAATCTAGGGCATTTAAAATTTTCAACCCGAAAACAACTCCTTCCGTTTGGAAACCACTTTGATACGATCGGACGTAATCAAATCGAAATACTTTAAACTTTCCAAAACCTAAATTATCTAAACCAACTGACGCTTCTTGATACGGTTTTTTACTTGGCAAGGACAGATTATGAAATCCGAAAATTAAATTTGTTTTTAACTTATTCAACAACGGAATTTTATTAATCAAAAACCCTTTATCATCGTATTCAGAGTGAAATTCGATAAATTCATCATGGGTACTATTTCCGTAATAAGACATTAAATTAAACGAATTCAAATACCGAGACGCTTGTCCTATATGAGTTTGATTGCCATTGAAATGCTTATAATCTACAAAAGAAATTCCTTTAGCATTAAAGAATTTTCCTGTATTTAAATTCCCAGCCAAAACACCTTTATTACCCAAGCCAAAATCCTTGGTCACTTTAACGGAAACAAAATCGAAATTATAATTGTTTTTATTTCCTGCAAAACCTTTCTCATAAACTAGATGAATCGTTGGATATTTCCCATTCGGAATATTAAATTTCCCGTCGGGTCTTGACCAATATTCTTGTCCAAATTTAAATCGCGCCCGAATACTTCCTTTGGCTAAATTATGTTTTATAATGGCTGAAGTATTATAATCGAAGGGCAACAAGGGATTATTAGACGTATAGGCATCTTCGTTTTTTACAATCGTATGGTTGGTAGTATTCCACAATGGCTTTCTTTCCGAATAGTTAAGTACTCCTTCCAAAAAAACACCATTGGCCACTTCTTGACTGTAGGTAGCTGTTACAAAACTTTTGTCGTATAACTTCATAAAGTTATTTTTAAAAAACAATGTACTAACCGAGTTTACAATACCCGAAATTGGATTTTGAGCGTTAAACTGCGCCACTTCATTACCAGCGGCTACACTTAAAAAAGCATAATTGGTGTTGTTAAATTTTTGAGAATAATATAAATTTCCACGAAATTTTTCGTCTGCGAAACCATAATTAAAAAGCGTTCCGAATGTTGTTTCGGTTCGTTGCTCTTTATCTTCTTTCAAATACGAAAATCCTGAGGTCAAATGATAACCTTGAACTGTATTAAACAAAAGTGACGTTAACGGACCTTTATAATTGAAAGACCATTTTTCAAAAGAGTTTTTATAAGTATAGCCAGAAATTATTTTTTGAATTTTGAACTTATTTCCTTTCCTATCAATTGAGTCTAAATATTTTTGGGATTTCCGTAACGTTTGAATACTATCTTTTTTTACATAGTCGGTACTTTCTTCGATAGTTAAAGGAATAGGACGAATAGTATTCCAAAACGAATCATCTTTTTTATTGGCTTCTTTTTCAAAAGTTAACACTTCTCTTGTAAATGTCTTTTTCTCAAATTGAGGTTCAAATTCAAAATTGCTATACACATACGTAAAACGTCCGGAAAGATTTATACCTAATATACCAGCAGCAAAATCGATACTTTGAGTATTTCTGGTCCAAATGGTATCTTTTGCATTGTACGTGAAATTTTGTTTGAGTAACAAGGTATCCATCGCTGGGGTTTGCATTTGATATCCTTTTATACTTACATCTATAGCATAAATGGCCCAAGAATCTTCCACAATATAAATTTCGCCTTCTACAACAGGTTCTGTATCACGTAGCGGAATCACTTTTATTTTATTGATAAGTTGATTGTCTTGAGTCGTAAAAGTCCCATCAAATTTGAATTTATAGTAAGAAAACGCGTTATCGCTAATGGGTGAAATTATATTAACCTGAAACGGAATGTAATTTTCATAAAAATCAAATTCTACATCGGCGGCATTATTAAAACTAAAGCCGTTATCCTTACCACTTACTTTTGAAGCCACAATGGTTTCTTTCATTTTGTTTGGCTTCTGAAATTGCAGTTTGGACACGGTTTCCGACAAATACAAAATACCCGTTCTAGTCGAATCTAACATCCCATCAAAATCACCAATATCTTGACCTAAAATCTTTTTTGGAGCATCTTTAATTCTAAACAAACCGCGGGAATAAAAATCAGCTTTATATTTGGCCGTTTTTTCAGAATTACCCTTTTTGGCCGCAATCGCATTTTTAATAATTTGCTTGGCTGGATTTTCTTTATTACTAACCAATACTTCTTTTAATTCGTATTTTTCTTCTGCTAATTTAACGTTTAATACATAAGGAAAAGACTCTATAAAAACGGGAATTTTTTGAGCTTTAAAACCTAAATATTGAAAAATAACAGTATATTTTCCAGGCTTAGTCACATTGAGTTCGTATAAACCACTTTCATTAGATGTAGTGTTATTATACGAATTTTCAATAAAAACAGTAACCGAAGGAAGGGTCACCCCATGAGCATCTGTAATCAGCCCTTTTATTTGTGAAAAAGTAACAATTGGAAATAAAAAAAGGAATAAAAAGAGTAGTTTCTTCATTAAAAGTGTTTCGTAGTAAGTCGTATTTCTAGAAATTTGTTACACTAATTATAAAAAAGATTGAAGAGCTAGTTCATAACTTTTTAATCCAAAACCAACGATAATCCCTTTTGCGTTAGGCGAAATATACGATTGATGGCGAAAAGTCTCTCTCGAAAAAGTATTGGATATATGCACCTCTACTACTGGAGTGGTTATGGCTTTTATGCAATCGCCAATTCCTATAGAAGTATGGGTATAAGCTCCCGCATTTAATACAATTCCGTCATAAGTAAAACCTACTTCTTGAAGAATATCGATAATTTCTCCTTCAATATTACTTTGAAAATAAGAGATTGAAACCGATTCAAATTTAGATTTCAATTCCTCTAAATAGGTTTCAAAACCCTTATCTCCATATATTTCAGGTTCTCTTTTTCCAAGCAAATTCAAATTAGGGCCATTAATAATGATGATCTTCATACACTAGGTTTTTGGTAAAAATAAAAAAACCATTTCTATAACAAAATGGTTTTCTTAATTATATGCTTTAGTTGTTAAAAAGTAAATCCTAATGAGACTTGTCCCACCGCGTTTTTGGCGTCGGCATTTTTAGAAATTTCTGTCAATCCTAGAACATACCTCCCTTGAATAAATAAGCTTTCGGTTAAATTTATAGTCAACCCACCCGTCGCCGCAAAATCAAGTTCGTTAACATTCGTTCCGAAATCAATATCTTTTGACAAGAGATACGAAAACTGTGGTCCAAAATCAAGACTCACAATTCTAGCCATATGAATTCGAGCTAATACCGGAATCGAAATATAGCCCAACTTCTGCTTAAGTTCTTGATTAAGATTTTTATATGACGCTCCTTGAGTAGAATACATCAATTCGGGTTGCACAGAAAATTTCTGCCCTAACTTAATTTGAGCAGTCAACCCAGCATGATAGCTAGTAATTGCATCTGTTTGCAAATCGGAACCAGAAAAATTAGCATAATTAAGTCCGGCTTTAGCTCCTAATTTTAACAATTGCGTGTGGCCTGTGGCAAAAACAAGCAAAAACAATACGGTGATTAAACTACATTTTTTCATAAAAATAAGGGTTAAACCATACTAACGGAAAAAAGTTCAAAAAAGTGTAAAAAACAAAAGCAAAAAGATTTTCACACCAAATGAGAAACAGTTATAATAGTATATTTTTTACCACAATTCCCTCTTTTAGCCTTAAAAACTTTCAAATCAAAGCTTAAAACATTGATTAACAATGTTTATTAAAATTGTTGATAACTTTCAATTTTAGTCAGAATGAACTGTACAAATTTCATTAATTTTAGTTTAACTAATTTTAAAATTAAATTATACTATGAAAAAATTATTATTAACTGCAGCTGCAGTATTCGCATTTGGATTTGCTAACGCACAAGAAGGTGGCTTTAAAGTTGGTGTAAATGCAGGTATGCCTATTGGAACAGCTGGTGATGCTTATACATTTAGTGGTGGTATTGATGCTGCTTACATGTGGAACATCGCTGACAAATTTAATGTTGGTGCTACTACAGGATATACTTATTTTGCTGGAAAATCCATCACTATCCCTGCAGGTTTCTTCGGAACAACAACAATCAAATCAAATGGAGGATTTATTCCTGTAGCTGGTACAGCTCAGTACAGCCTTACTGACAATCTTTTTGTTGGAACTGATTTAGGATATGCTGTTTACGCTGGAGACGGTAATGCAGATGGTGGTGTATATTACCAACCAAAATTTGGATTCCAAACTGAAAAAATTGAACTTTATGCTGGATACAAAGGTATTGCAGTTACTGGTGGTTCAATCGCTTCTGTTGGTTTAGGATTTAACTACAAATTCTAATCCTTTCAAGGTTAATATTAAAAACCACGCAAATGCGTGGTTTTTCTTTTTAAAACATATAGCCGAACGATAGTTGCAAGGCCCTATTTTTCACGACAAAGGAATCAATTTGAGGGACTCCAGTGGTTTTGGTAATTTCATTAAAGCCATACACCCCACGCAATTGCACAAAATAATGATCTGTAAGATTTACGGTGGCTCCCGCAGAAACACCGTAATCAAAATCGTTCACTTGTAATATTTCACCTAAATTGTTTCCGCTAAAAGTAGTTTTTGTATCTTTTGAAATGGCATACGAAATTTGTGGTCCGGCTTCGATACTTATTTTTTTTAATACATACACTTTCACAAAAACAGGCAAAGTCAAATACCCAACACTGGCATCCGATTTAATAACGTTACCATTAAACTCGGCACCAAGCACCGAATACATCAGCTCAGGTTGAATGGCAAATTTTGAAAATTTAATCTCAGAAAGCCCTCCAACATGATAACCAATTTTTGCATTGGCCTTCGTATTTACTATTGATGGGTCAGAATAATTCAAACCTCCTTTTACTCCAAATTTTACACTTTGGGCTTGACATAAAAAAGCAGTAAAAAGAAAAAGAATGGTATAGGTAATTTTTCTCATTTTATATTTTTTTTACAAAAATAAGAATGCCACTTTAAATACCTATTTTTATCCTTACTTTTATTCTTTTTGCAAACTTATTATCCAAATGGACTGGAACTCTTACATCAAAAATTTTCAATCGTATTTAAAAATAGAACGGGGTTTGTCTAACAACTCTATCGATAATTATGTCCTTGATGTAGAAAAATTACTGCAACACCTCACTACCAACAACATAACTGTTTCACCATTAACTATTAAGGAAGAATCGATTCAAGAATTTATTTATGAAAGTTCCAAACAAATTAATCCGAGAAGTCAAGCGCGATTAATTTCAGGTTTAAAAAGTTTTTTCAATTATTTGATTTTTGAAGATTACAGACAAGACAATCCGTTAGAACTCATCGAAACACCTCGATTGGGTCGAAAACTACCCGACACCTTAAATATTAGTGATATTGATAATTTGATTGCTGCTATCGATTTAACATCGGCAGAAGGAGAACGAAACAGAGCTATGCTAGAAACGTTGTACGGTTGCGGGTTACGTGTTTCCGAATTGGTAGCTTTAAAAATATCCGATTTATTTTTTAACGAAGGTTTTATCAAAGTTACCGGAAAAGGAAACAAACAACGTTTTGTCCCGATTAGTGAGTTAACTAAAAAGTATATTGAAATTTACAAAAATGAAATTCGGACGCACCTTACTATTCAAAAAGGACATGAAGATACTTTGTTTTTAAACCGACGAGGAAAACAACTAACAAGAGCGATGATTTTCACCATCATCAAGAACTTAGCGGTAAAAATCAACCTCAACAAAACGATAAGTCCGCACACCTTTCGACACTCTTTTGCTACGCATTTATTAGAAAACGGTGCCGATTTACGCTCGATTCAATTAATGTTAGGCCACGAATCGATTACCACTACCGAAATATACATGCACGTTGACCGAAAACATTTGAATCAAGTGATGCAATCGTTTCATCCGAGAAGTAAATAGTTCGTAGTATTCCGTTGCAGTGTTCAGTAAGTGATTTTACTATTTTAATTTCTCGATTAAATCCTCAAAAGAAACCGTATGTTGTTCTCCTGAAGCTAAATTTTTAAGATTATACACCTTATTAGCAACCTCATCGGCACCAACAATTATAGCGAATGGAATGCCACGTTTGTCAGCGTGTTGAAATTGCTTTCCAATTTTAGCAGCATCCGGATACATTTCTACTTTTATGCCTTCTTGACGTAATTTTGCGACGGCTTTCATCGCATATTTAGCTTCGGTTTCGCCAAAATTCAAGAACATCGCTGTTGGAGCTGAAGTCACGGTTTCGGGAAACAATCCCAATTCTTCGATAACCAAATAAATTCGATCCAATCCGAAGGAAATCCCAACGCCACTCATGTTTTTCAACCCGAAAATACCCGTTAAATCATCATAACGACCTCCGCCCCCTATCGAGCCCATAGCAACCCCTTCTGGAGCCGAAACTTCAAAAATAGCACCAGTATAATAATTCAAGCCACGAGCTAGAGTCACATCTAAATCAAGATTGGCAGATTGCAGGCCAATTTCAGAAACATTTTCGCAAATAAATCGCAATTCAGCCACTCCTTTTAAACCTTCTTCCGAAGAAGCCAGCAGCTGTGCTAATTTTTCGATTTTCTCTTCAATAGTTCCAGTAAAACTAAATAAAGGCTGTACTTTCTGAATGGCTTCTTCCGAAATTCCCTTCTCCAACATTTCCTTCTTAACACCCTCCTCCCCTATTTTATCGAGTTTATCTAAAGCTACTGTGAAATCGATCAATTTATCAGAAGCACCAATCACTTCAGCAATTCCTGACAACACTTTACGATTGTTTATTTTAATGGTAACCCCTTTCAATCCTAAATCCGTAAAAACCGAATCATACAATTGCACCAACTCGACTTCTTGCCATAAGGAGGTTGAACCCACCACATCCGCATCACATTGGTAAAACTCTCTGAAACGTCCTTTTTGTGGACGATCAGCACGCCAAACTGGTTGAATTTGATATCTTTTGAAGGGAAACTCTATTTCATTTTGGTGTTGCACTACATAGCGCGCAAACGGCACCGTTAAATCATAACGCAAGGCTTTTTCGGAGATTTTGGAAGTAAATTTATTCAATTCGACTAATTCTTTAACCGAAATCGTTTCAGCTGAATTAGTCTGTAAAATTTCCAATGATTCGGGTAATTCAATTTTATTTTTATTGAAAAAGAAGTTACCTGAATTTAATATTTTAAAAATCAAACGATCGCCTTCTTCCCCGTATTTCCCCATCAACGTTTCCGAATTTTCGAACGTTGGCGTCTCAATAGGTTGAAATCCGAATTTTTCGAAATGCGTACGAATCGTATTGAAAATATAATTACGCTTTGCCACTTCAATTGGAGAAAAATCACGGGTACCTTTAGGAATGCTTGGTTTCATCTTTAAAATAGAAATTTAGAATTTAGAATTCAGAAGTCTTTGTTCAGGATTCTAACGTCTGACTTCTAAAATTGAAGACAAATATCTTACTTTTTAAACGAATACTAAAATTTTGAAACAGTTTGTAACAAAATAGTCTTTTTATTGTCTAACGAATATGGTAGGATTAGTTCGAGAAAACATAAAAATTGCTTTAGGTTCTATAAAAACACAATTGCTAAGAACCATTTTAACGGTTATGATTATCGCTATAGGAATTATGGCGTTGGTAGCCATTTTAACCGTTGTTTCGGCACTTGAGAACACAATTTCAAAGGATTTTGCCTCCATGGGTTCGAATACTTTTTCTATCAATCAGTATGAGAATTTAACTCGTACACAGGGCAACGGGGAAGTTGAAAAAATTAATCCCATCATCAGTTATCCGGAAGCCAAAGCCTTTAAAGAACGATATGATTTCCCTTTTACCAGTACCTCACTCTCCTTTACAGCAAGTGCTAACGCCGAAATAAAATTTGAAAATGACAAAACCGACCCTGAAGTTTCTGTGGTGGGGGCCGATGAAAATTTTGTTCCAAATTCAGGTCTTGAAGTAGTTAAAGGAAGAAATTTTACCAATTTCGATGTTGAAAACAATGCCTACGTTTGTGTTTTAGGGTCTGATTTTGAAAAAAAATTATTGAAAAACGTAAACCCAATTGATAAAATAATTGCCGTTCGCGGCGCTAAATTCAGAGTCATCGGAGTTCTAAAAGAGAAAGGTTCTACTTTTGGAAACAGTCAGGATTTACGAATGATTATCCCTATACAAGTAGCTAGAACTTTGTTTACAGCACCTAATATTAATTATACCACGAGCGTCATGATCGAGAAAAAAGAATTGCTTGACGAAGCGGTTGATGATGCCATGATTACCATGCGTCAGGTGCGAAAACTAAACCCAATTGAAGATGCCAACTTTGGCGTTTCCCGAAGTGACGATTTGATTAATAAAATTTTAGGCATTACCGAATATTTAGGCATCTCGGCTTGGGTAATCGGGATTATTACCATTTTTGGTTCTTCCATTGCTTTGATGAACATTATGTTGGTTTCGGTAACTGAAAGAACCCGTGAAATTGGAACACGAAAAGCGCTGGGCGCCAAACGCAGTACCATCGCCTTTCAGTTTTTCATGGAGACTTTGGTGATTGGTCAGTTGGGAGGTTTATTGGGTGTTCTCTTCGGAATTAGTATTGGTTATTTGATTGCTATTTTAATCGAATTTCAATTTACCATTCCTTGGTTGGCTATCAGTTCGGCATTTATCGTTAGCTTTATAGTTGCCGTGGTTTCGGGTTCCTATCCAGCAATGAAAGCGGCTAAATTAGATCCTATTGAGGCGTTGCGTTATGAATAGTATTCAGTTGCAGTAAATACATTTTACTAAAAACTGAGACTGTCACTGTGACTACATTTTCATACTTTTAATCATGCGATCATTGCCATAAATATCTTTACGCAATTCAATATTTTTAAAATGGTATTTTTCCAATAATTCGAGCATTTCTTTTCCCAAATACTGATTGATCTCGAAGTACAATTGACCGTTTTCTGGAAGATTTTTTTGTGCTAATTCGGTTATTTTTCGATAAAAAAGCAAGGCATCGTTATCTTCTACAAACAAAGCCAAATGCGGTTCATATTCCAATACGTTTTTATTGATTTCCGCTTTTTCTAAATGACGCACATAAGGCGGATTGGATACGATAATATCGAATTGCTGTCCTAAATCTTCTATTTCCAGAACACTTTGATGCAAAAACGTAACATTCACACCATTACGCACTGCATTTTTTTTAGCGATAGTCAACGTTTTTTCGGAAACATCTAACGCAAAAACCTCCGCATTTGGTATATTTTTAGCTAACGAAATGGCAATACAACCACTTCCGGTGCCTATGTCTACTATTCTAAGTGGATTCGTTGATTTGTTTATTTGATTATTTGATAAAATCCATTCTACAAGTTCCTCAGTTTCTGGTCGTGGAATTAACGTATTTTCATTCACATAAAAAGGCAATCCGTAAAACTCGGTTTCGCCCAAAATATATTGAATCGGTTTTTCCTCTAGTAATTGTGATAGGACAGTTTCCCATTGTAGTAATTGCATACCGTCTAATTCGATATTGGGATTCAAAGCCAAATCAACACGTCGTAGTTGATGAAACGCTTCCAAAAGAATATAGAAAAAACTTTCGATTTCTTTTTCGTCGTATAATCCCGAAAGCTCATTTGCAAACTGTCTTCTGTATTCTTTCAGCAACATTTAATTAAAGATTGATTTGTAGTTTATTATTTGACATTTGTTATTTCAAATCCTTTATCATCCAAACAGGGCAAGAAGAATGTCCGGTACAACCCATTGGAGCTTCCAAATATTCGAAACCCGATTTTTTATATAGTTTTTGCGCCGCTTCCATATAAGGCATGGTTTCTAAATAGCATTTTTCAAAACCAAATTCTTTGGCTTTATTCAAACACGTTTCCATCATTTGAGCTCCAATACCTAACCCGCGTGTTTCCGATAAAAAATACATCTTTTGCAACTCACAAATTTCTGGAGCACCATTGGCTAAAGGAGCAATACCCGCACATCCAATAATTTTACCCTCATTTTCCACCACAAAATAGGCCGAATTGGGTTTACTATATGTCTCAAACATCATATCCAATTCAGGATCAGCATAAGCCGTTCCTACTTTAGGCACGTTAAATTCTTCCAAAACACTTCGGATAACCTTGGCTACTTGCTCGTTATCTTGCTTTTCGATTACTCTAATTTTCATTTTTCAAAGATACAATAAGAAATTTCGATTTTCAATATTGATATATGTCCATAAAATGGAAATGAAAAATGACTATTCGTGAATTTGTGGCTAAAAAAAATCTAAATTTGTATAGTGAACACAAACGAACTTTACATAAAACGCTGTCTTGAATTAGCTAAAAACGGATTAGGCACGACCTACCCAAACCCTTTAGTGGGCAGTGTAATTGTGCATAATGGAAAAATTATCGGGGAAGGTTGGCATCAAAAAGCTGGAGAAGCGCACGCCGAAGTCAATGCCATTCATTCGGTAAAAAACAAATCGTTATTAAAGGAAGCCACCATCTATGTGAGCTTAGAACCCTGCAGTCATTTTGGAAAAACCCCTCCTTGCAGTGATTTAATCATTCAGCATAAGATTCCGAATGTGATTATTGGAACGGTAGATCCTTTTGCCAAAGTTTCGGGTAACGGGATTAAAAAACTAACTGAAGCGGGCTGTACTGTTACTGTTGGTATTTTAGAAGACGAATGCAATGCACTTAACAAACGCTTTTTTACCTTTCACAACAAACAAAGACCCTATATCATTTTGAAGTGGGCACAAACAGCCGATGGATTCATTGCACCTTCCGTTCGGGACCAAAAAGCACCGGTTTGGATAACAAATCCCTATTCCAGACAATTGGTTCACAAATGGAGAAGTGAAGAACAAGCCATACTTGTAGGTACACAAACCGTTGTAGATGACAATCCGAAACTAGATGTTCGGGATTGGACCGGAAATAATCCTGTAAGAATAGTTTTAGATAAAAATTGTAGAATTTCAAAAGAAAGTCTTATATTTGATAGTTCCGCTAGTACTTTATTGTTGTCTGACAATGATATTGATTACCGTAAAAACGTTGCCAAACAAATTGTTAGCATCCTTTTTAAACACAATATTCAATCGGTAATTATTGAAGGCGGAAGTAAAACCTTACAAACTTTTATAGATGAAAATCTATGGGACGAGGCAAGGGTATTTACAGGAAGTAGTTATTTTTCTAGCGGCACAAAAGCCCCATTGTTCGCCAGAAAAGAAATAGAAATGCAGAAAATAGTGAGTGACCAACTTCTAATTTATTCAAACTATGATTAATACAATTATTTTTGATTTTGGCGGCGTGTTTATCGATTTAAACAAAGAAGCTTCATTAGAAGCCTTGAAAAAATTAGGTCTTGAATCTTGGAATGAGGACATTGAAAAAATAAATCAGAAGTTCGAAAAAGGCAAGCTGACCGAAGTACAATTCATGATTGAAATCAAAAAACTAATTCCAAATGCTTCTATAGACGAAATAAGAGCGGCTTGGAATCAAGTATTATCCGATTTCCCTTTGGCTCGATTAGAATTTTTGCAACGTCTTTCTCATAAATACAAATTGTTTTTACTCAGCAATTCTGATGAAATTCAAGTCGCTAAATTTGAACATAAATTAGGCTATACCTTTGCTAGAGAGTTTTACCAATGCTTTGAACAAGTGTATTTTTCACACGAAATTGGCTTTAGGAAACCCGAATTAGAAGCGTTTAACTACGTGATTAAAAAACACGCATTAAATCCGAGTCGCACCTTATTTATAGACGACAAAAAAGAAAACACGGATATTGCCGCCAGTTTAGGCATGCCTGTTTGGAACATTCAAGTAGACAAAGAAGATGTCACCGAATTACTTACTAGAAAAGAATTACCGTTCTAACTAATTTTATACTTTTGTCCTCAAATTAAACCATTGAGTTCATCCGATACTTATAAAACCATTGCAATAGCTTCACCCGAAGTTTTATACAAAGAAAAAAACAGCAAGTTTTTTGGCTATGCCTTTCCCATTACTTCCGAAGACGAAGTAAAACCCCTTATCGAACAACTTAAAAAAGTACATTTTTCGGCCCGCCATTGGTGTTACGCTTATCAAATTGGCACTACAAAAATGCAATACCGTGCCAATGACGACGGCGAACCTAATAACAGTGCTGGAATGCCCATTTATGGACAAATTCAATCATTCGACATTACCAATGTGCTTGTTGTAGTGGTTCGGTATTTTGGCGGGGTAAAATTAGGTGTGGGTGGATTGATTGCTGCGTATCGTGAAGGAGCGAAACTCGCGCTTGAAGCTTCCGAAATTATCGAAAAAACTATTGATGTCCATTTCGCCATAACTTTCGATTATAAAAACATGAATAAAGTGATGCGTGTTATTAAGGAGAAAAACCTAACCATCATTTCACAAGTCATGAACGAAAATTGTCAGATAGAAATTAGTACTCGAAAAAAAAATGCCGAGATGGTGCTCGACATTTTTACTAATTTATTTGAAGTGGAAGTGGAAGAGGTTTAATCTTAATTTTAGTACCTTTACAAGCAATGAGAAACCCTAAAAACCATTTCAGCACTGTTTACTTTATTATAGTATTTATAGTTTTAATTTCTGTATTTTACACTAATTTATTTGGTGTTATTTCTGGCTATTCCAAAAATTTTCAAAAAGATGGAGAAGGTCTAGTTTTTGGAAGACTCGCCCTTAATGAAAAGCATGGAATTCTTGCTTTTAGCGGATTAACAGGTTTTTTTGGTCCATGGGGAGATCCCAATTATGACCATGAAAAAATGTATTTAACCAAAAGTGAAATCCGTTTAAATGACTTTACGGTTTATCAAAGTCAAATTGGAGGGCAAGCAATGATTTTTGGTGTTTTAAACTCTATTTTGCCTTTTGACAACACAACAAAGCTCGCTTTTTTTCATTTCTTGACTGCATTAACAACAGCATTGGTTTTTTTATTTTTTTTAAAATGGGTAAAAAAACATTTCGGAATAATTACTTCAACAATTACATTATTTCTAATTATAACTAGTATTTGGATTATTGTTTTTAGCGACAAACTCTTTTGGAATTTAGGTAGTTTTTATTTGCCTTTTGTTTTTATGCTATTTTATTTAGACAAAAAAGACAGCATTTCAATAGACCCTAAAAAGTTGTTTTTATATTCTTCAATAGTAGTCTTCATCAAGTGTTTTCTAACTGGTTATGAATACATAACCACCACTTTAATTATGTTTACTATTCCGCTTATTTTTTATCATTTTTTAAATAAATGGGAATACAAAAAAACAATTATTCTATTTTTAAAGATGTCGGCTGGTGCTATTTCAGGTTTTTTATTCAGCATTGTGATTTTAATCTTTCAAATTTCAAGACTAAGCAAAAAATACGAAAACTTAGAAGGCTTTGACTACATTTATCAAACAATGTTAAGACGATCTTACGATGATCCTAACAAACACGAAGGTTTGGTTTATTTTAATTCGATGAAAAGTACCATTTGGGAAGTTATACAATTGTACTTAAATGGTTTTATATACAGTTACAAAACCAAAAATGGAATTGGATTAGAAGTCACCTATTTACATTTTATACTTTTTTTTGGCGTTAGCACGATCCTTTATTTTTACTTTCAAAACAAGATAAATACAGTTTTTGAAACAAAAAACAAATTAACAGCCTTAATCATTATGTTCTGGGCTTCAATATTAGCACCAATGTCATGGTTTATTTTATTTAAAAGCCATTCTTATATTCACACTCACATCAATTTCATTACTTGGTATATGCCTTTTGCATTATTAGGATATGTTTTGATCGGTTATTTTATTTCAAAAATTATACTAAGAAGTAAGTATTAAGCATTTATCTTTTAAAGAGAACGCCTTTAAAATAAAAGACTCTCAACTTCTGCGAACTTGGGGAAGAAAAATGAAAAATTGATATTTTTAATCTATTTTTGCTTTTTTCAAAATAGATAATGAGTAAAAAAACAGCTTTAATTATTGGAGGAGGCCCAGCAGGATTAACGGCAGCCTATGAATTTTTAAAAAACACTGACATTCAGCCTGTAGTTATTGAAATGAGCGCTTTTTGGGGTGGTATTTCAAGAACAGAAACGCAAAATGGAAACAGAATTGATATTGGCGGACATCGCTTTTTTTCAAAATCTGATGAAGTAATGCAATGGTGGCAAGACATTTTGCCTATTTATTCTGAAGAAAAAGAATTAAGCATTACCTATCACAATCAAAACAAGAGTATTGAAATCTCAAAAAATGATGATTCCGATAATAATCTTGACAATATCCTACTGGTAAGAAAGAGAAAATCGAGAATTTATTATAACCAAAAATTTTTTAATTACCCGATTTCACTAAACTTTGAAACCTTACAAAATTTAGGTTTTTTAAATTCCATTTTAATCGGATTTAGTTACATCCAAGCGGTTATATTTCCCATAAAAAATGTTTTAACATTAGAAGATTTTTTTATTAATCGTTTCGGAAACCGTTTATACAAAACTTTTTTTAAAGACTACACCGAAAAAGTGTGGGGAGTACCTTGCAATGAAATTAGCGCCGAATGGGGAGCACAAAGAATAAGAGGATTATCGGTTACAAAAACGTTGCTAAACGCTTTAAAAAAATCATTAAAGCTCAATAAAAAAACTATTCAACAAAAAGATACTGAAACATCACTGATTGAGTATTTTTTATACCCAAAATATGGTCCGGGACAAATGTGGGAAGTTGTAGCGGACAAAATCCAGGAAAAAGGAGGTATTTTAAAACAAAACTCTAAAGTTACGGCTATCAATTTTGAAAATAATAAAGTAAAAAATGTTCAAATTGAAAACGCATTAACCAACCAAACAGAAATTATACCATTAGATTACTGTATTTCAACCATGCCTGTAAACGAGTTAATTAATTCTTTTAATTGCAACATTCCTGAAGATGTAAAAAAAGTTTCCGATGGTTTACTGTATAGGGATTTTATAACTGTTGGATTATTACTCGACACTATCAATCATGATTTGGAGGATAATTGGATTTATATTCAAGAAAATTATGTAAAAGTTGGTAGACTTCAAATTTTCAACAATTGGAGTCCTTTTATGGTTAAAGACAACACTAAAACTTGGGTTGGATTAGAATATTTTTGCAATATTACCGATGATTTATGGAATAAAACAAATGATTCTTTGGTAGATCTTGCCATTGATGAAATGATACAATTAGGCTTCATCAATGACAAAAATGAAGTTTCAGATTCAAAAGTCATAAGAGTCCCTAAAACGTATCCTGCCTATTTTGGCACTTATTCTGAATTTGACACTATCAAAAATTTTACAAATACATTTGAAAATTTATTTTTAGTTGGAAGAAACGGTATGCACAAGTACAACAATCAGGATCATTCGATGCTAACCGCAATGAAATCAGTTCAAAACATAAAAAATAATGTTTCTGACAAGGAAAATATTTGGTCTATTAACACCGAAGAAGAATATCATGAAGAGCAATCTAAAACCTAATTCATGATTGTAAACAAAGTGATAAACCAAAAGGAAAAAAAAATATTAGCAACAATATTTTTGATTTTCACATTGTTTTTAATTTTTAGAATTCTATCTAAAATTTATCATTTATCCGATTCTTACGAATACATTCAAGTAGGCAAACAACTTACTCATTTTACTTTTCAAGACACCAAAAGACCTTTTTTTTACCCTCTTTTTTTATCCTTATTTTTAAAGTTTAACACCTTATTTACCTTAGTAGTTCAAACCATTTTCGGTGTTTTAAATTTTTATATTTTTCTTAAAATTCTAAATTTTTACGGGATTGATTTTCAAAAAAAACATCTTTCTCTTGTAATTTTTACGCCTTCGATCTTTATTTATACCCAATTAATAATGTCTGAATGGTTAGTAATGCTGCTTCTAACCACATTGTTTTGGTTGATAATTCAAGATTGGAGTAGTAAGAATTTTGCCTATATTCAAATCATAACCTTACTCTTAGCCTTTACAAAACCTATATTTTATCCGTTTATATATATTAATTTTCTTTTCTTTTCATTTTACCTATTTAAAAAAAGAGTTTTTAGTCTGTGGCTATTTATTCCTATCCTAGTTTTACAATTGTATTTAAATTTCAACGAATACAGAACCGGGTACAAGCATTTTTCATCAATTGAGAATATAAACCTTATTAACTATAATTTATATTATTTTAAATCTTCAACGCAATCTAAAGAAAAAGCAGACTTATGGCTAAATTCCGTTTATAATGACTCTAATTTTGAAAGTAAAGATTTTAAAGAGCAAAATATATATCTCAAAGGGATCGCTTCAGAAGAAATAAAGCAAAATTTATTAAAGTACACCTATTATCATTTCTATACATCAATACGAGGTGTTTTTGACCCTGGAAGATTTGATTTAATGACATTTTTTAAAAAAGAAGATGGGAAGCAAGGTTTTTTAGAAATACTAAATACCAATAAATCTATTTTTAGTTTGTTTAAAAATAAATTTGCGTTAGTTTACATTCTATTAATCCCAATATTTATATTCAACTTACTAAAATGGTATTATTTCTCAAAATTTTTAATTTTTAATAAACTACATTATTTAACCTATTATATCATAATTCTTTTACTCTACTATATTTTAGTTTCAGGTCCAGTAAATTGTTCTAGATACATGATGCCTTTTCAATTAATTATAATCATTTTTGGCATTTCAGGATATCAATATAAAAAGACAAATAAATTCAAAAACTAATTTTCCTTTATCAACTCTTTTACATAATCTGGAGGCAAAACGGGACGCCCTGTTTTGACCTCTACAAACACCAAAATGGAGTTCCCAGTTGTTAACAACTCGTTCACTTCATTATAAACCTCATAATCAAATTCTATCTTTACAGAAGTCTGACTTTTGAAAATAGTTCGTATTGTTAACAAGTCATCATAACGCGCCGGCTTCTTATAATTCATCGTTAAAGAAACCAAGGGCAGCATGATCCCGTTTTCTTCCATCCATTTGTAGGAAATCCCTAGGTTTCTCAACCATTCCACGCGCCCCATCTCAAAATATTGAGCGTAATTTCCGTGATAAACTACTGCCATTTGATCGGTTTCTGCATACCGAACTCTAACCTTTATTTCATGAATTTTCATCTCTATTTCGTAACAAAAAATTAATACTCTCGTAACCCCAATAAACTTCTTTACAACAATTTTTTTATAAAATCAATATGAAAAATATTTTTTTTTAAAGATTTTATAAGTCATATTTGCTATCCCAATTCATCCATATACTTGACCGTATTTTTATCAAGTAAAACCTTAATAAATTAACAAATTAGAATGCACATAATGAACAAAACTGCGGAATCGGTCTGGGAGAACTGTCTACTATTCATAAAGGATAATATTCAGGAACAAGCATACAAAACTTGGTTTGAACCAATCAAGTCGGTTGAGCTTACAGACAATGCGCTTTATATTCAGGTGCCTAGTAAATTCTTCTATGAATGGTTAGAAGAACACTATGTTAAATTGTTAAAAGTGGCCTTGCAAAAAGAACTTGGTAAAAACGCGAAGTTACTGTATAAAATTAAAATGGAAAATACTTATGGCAACAAACTTCCATTTACCGAGCAGTTACCAAGTGCTACCCGTCAACCTGTAAAAACCCAGGAAATTGACGTTCCCGTGCAACAAAAAAATCCAGAGTTAAAAAATCCGTTTATTATCCCTGGGATTCGAAACATCAAAATCGAATCGCAGCTAAATGCTAATTATAGTTTTGACAATTTCCTAGAAGGGGATTCTAACCGATTAGCGAGAAGTGCAGGTATGGCTGTTGCCAATAAACCAGGAGGAACTTCTTTCAATCCACTATTGATTTTTGGTGGCGTTGGATTAGGAAAAACACACTTAGCGCATGCTATTGGTGTAGAAATTAAAGACAAATACCCAGATAAAACCGTTTTATATATTTCGGCTGAAATTTTCACGCAACAATATATCGATTCGGTGAAAAAAAATACACGAAATGATTTTATTCATTTCTACCAATTGATTGATGTATTAATTATTGACGACGTACAATTCCTTTCAGGAAAGACAGGAACACAAGACGTATTCTTCCACATCTTCAATCATTTGCACCAAAACGGAAAACAAGTGATCTTAACTTCCGACAAAGCCCCTGTTGACATGCAAGATATCGAACAACGTTTGTTATCGCGTTTCAAATGGGGATTATCTGCCGAGTTACACCAACCGGATTACGAGACCAGAGTTTCTATTTTGAAGAACATCTTGTATCGTGACGGTGTAGAAATGCCGGAAGACATCATTGAATATGTTGCTCGTAACATCAAATCGAATGTACGTGAACTAGAAGGCGCTATTATTTCGCTAATCGCTCAATCGTCCTTTAATAAAAAAGAAGTAACGATTGATTTAGCCAAACAAGTAGTGGAGAAGTTTGTAAAAAATGTGAAACGCGAAATTTCGATAGATTACATTCAAAAAGTAGTTTCCGATTATTTCCAGTTGGATGTAGATACGTTACAATCGCCGACTAGAAAACGCCACGTCGTGCAAGCACGCCAGTTAGCGATGTTTTTTGCCAAAAAATTTACCAAAGCTTCTTTAGCTAATATTGGTTCACAAATTGGAGACAGAGATCACGCAACGGTTTTACATGCCTGCAAAACGGTTGACAACTTGGTTTCGACAGATAAGCAATTTAAAAAGTTTGTTGACGATATCAACAAAAAACTTTCTCTGTAACCATGGCGGCTAAAATCTTAATGGTATGCTTAGGTAACATTTGTCGTTCTCCTTTAGCTGAAGGTATTTTGCGTAGTAAACTTTCCAATGGTTTTATTGTAGATTCTGCGGGTACCGGAAATTGGCATGTAGGAAATGCTCCCGACCCTAGATCAATTGCTACAGCAAAAAACCATGGCATTGACATCTCTAATCTTAAAGGAAGACAGTTTTCTAAAAAAGATTTTACTGATTTTGATTACATTTATGTGATGGACAATCAGAATTATAAAGATGTTATAGCCTTAGCCACTACCGAAGAAGAGAAATCCAAAGTGCAATTAATTTTGGATGCCATTTTTCCAGGTGAACGCGTAGATGTTCCCGATCCGTATTACGGTTTACAAGATGGTTTCGAAAAAGTGTACGAAATGCTAGACGAAGCCTGCGATACTATTGCAGCGAAATTAACAAAATAACAAACCATGAAACCAGTCACATTTTTAGGTAAATTATATTTAATCCCCACCACATTGGGAGAAATGAATCCTGAAGAGGTGCTACCGGTTACCATAAAAAGAACCTTAGATTTCATCAATCACTATATTGTTGAAAACGAAAAAACGGCTCGTCGTTTTATCAAAAGTGTTCATCCTGAAAAGAAGCAACCTGACCTTCATATTTCAGTACTGAACAAACACACCGAAACTCACGAACATCAAGAATTTATTCAACCTTTACTGAACGGACAAAATATTGGATTGATGAGTGAAGCCGGTTGTCCTGGGGTTGCCGATCCGGGTGCTGTTATCGTAAAATTAGCCCATGAAAAAGGCATTCAAGTCATTCCGTTAGTAGGACCAAGTTCTATTTTATTGGCTGTAATGGCCTCAGGTATGAATGGTCAAAGTTTTGCTTTTAATGGGTATTTACCGATTGATAAAGGAGAGAAAAAATCAGCGCTGAAGAATTTTGAGAAATTATCTTTTGATAAAAATCAGTCCCAGTTATTTATTGAAACTCCTTATAGAAACAATAAGTTATTGGAAGATCTTTTGGCAACCTTGCAACCCAACACAAATTTGTGTATTGCTTGCGATATTACTTTACCGACCGAATACATCAAAACGTTCGCCGTAAAAGACTGGAAAAAACAAAAGGTCGATTTACATAATCGACCTTGTATCTTTATTATTCATAAAAACTACTAACTAATACGAGTAGTGGCTTGCTTTGGCTCTTTTACTAGCTTCAATAGAACTAGTGTCATAACCTGCGAATTCTCTTAAATACTCCGTAATTGAAGTTCCGTAACCGTCTTTAAACTTTCGATTTCCGTTGGTTCTTAAGAATCGTTTTACTGAACCTGCACCTCCTAAATGAGCCGCTGCTAAAATTCCCGATTCTGTAATTTCAATTCCTTTAATTGTTTTCCCATCGTACTTTGCAATTTCCTTACGAAGTTCCCATTTGTTACGCGATAGATTGGCCAAAAAGGCTTTTTCTTGTAATTTACGGCTTCTCAGGAACTTTTCCTCATCGTTAATCCCTAAACTTTCTAACGTTTCCGACCCAAATTGGTATTTCCCCAAATAACCCAGCGTGTTCACCTTATTGTATTTACAATGCGATTCACGAGCAGCTAAATTTTGTTGAAATCCAACGAATGTTTTTCCAGTAAAAGGCACATCAAAAAACTTTTGTGCAACTTCTACTTCTGTAGGTACTGTATAAATTCCTTCTTTTTCAAATACATGAAACCAAGGAAACAATTCAGCTGAAAATGGTCTAAAACCAGAACTTAAGGTAATAATTGAGGCAAATAATCCGAGATAAAAAATCTGTTTCTTTGACATATAATAATTTTCTTTCTAACTAAGAAATCAGGCATTTCGCACAAAAAATCTATCATCGTCAGAAAATTTCACTGGGTCAAAGATACGACAAAACCTTTAAAAATTACACAATTTTTTGTTAAAGCACTCGAAAACAGCGAAAAACGCAATAAACATCGGCGAAACAACTTATCAACAAGAAATAATGTAATTGTTGATAACCTCGGGAACAAGTGTGTTTTATAGACTTAACGGTTAACTCCTTGATTATCAACCCAATCGCGGTATTTTTTAGCAATAGCCACGTGTTCATTAAAGGTTTCTGCAAATTCATGATACCCAAAACGCTCCACACTAGCACAAAAGTAAAGGTAGTTGTGTTTTTCGGCATTTAAAACGGCGTCAATAGCCGAAATATCAGGCATTGCGACTGGCCCAGGAGGCAAACCAAGATTCACATAAGTATTATAGGGAGAGTTGATGCGCAAATCGCCTTCAAACACCCGTTTAATAACCAAATCTTGATTGTTGGCTTTTTTACGCAGGGCAAAAATAATGGTTGGATCGGCTTGAAGCGGCATTCCTGTTTTCAATCGGTTCAAATAAACACCCGCCACACGTGGTCGTTCGTCTTGTTTCACTGTTTCTTTATGAACAATAGCGGCCAAAGTCATTACTTGTACCGGAGTCATGTTCAAGACTTTTGCTTTGGCCAAACGCTCGTCGTTCCAGAATTTTTTAAACTCTTTCGCCATTTTATCTCTAAAATCGTTGGCGGAAAGATTCCATTTTACTTCGTAGGTATTCGGAATAAACATGGCTAAAATCGTTTCTTCATTAAATCCGTTTTGGCTCATAAAAACAGAATCTTTTAAGGATTTCATCAAAGTCAAACTATCCACTTCCATTTGAGAAGAAACACGAGATACTAATTTCTCAATAGTTTCTTGATTGTTAAACGACAAATTTAATGGTTCATTATGACGCAAAGCTGACACAATTTGAAAACTTCCCATGCCTTTTTTTAATAAAAATCGCCCTGGAAACACATTCGAATCATACGATCTCTTTTCGGCAACAAATTTAAAACCTTCAATATTTTTTACTTCAGAAGAAAGTATTTTTAAAACATCTTCATAGGTAGCACCAGTTGGGATGAATACATATTTTTTATCCTCTTCAAATTTAGTATTACTCGAAAATGCTTTTAGATAAACAAATGCCACTAAAGCCAACAATACGATTCCTGTTCCTAAAATTATTTTTTTCTTATTCAAAACGTTGCTTATTTTGTATTGATTAATTGATATAGTTCTTCGTCATGGTAGTTTCCGTGTAGAAAATTCCAATCTTTTTTTACTCCAATTTTTTGGAACCCAAATGTAGTAAAAAGCTTTAAACTGATTTGATTATTACTTCCAATATTTGCATACAACTGATGTAAATTGAGTTGATGGAAAGCGTATTTGACTAACAACTCTAATGCCTCGGCTCCTGCTCCATTTCCTCTATCTTTTTGATTTTGGATGACAATTCCGATTCCGGCGCGATGATTTCTAGGATCAAAGTCGAATAAATCAATCAAACCAATAGCTTCGGCAGAATCATTGTAACAAATAGCCAAGCGTAATTGTTTGGCTTCGTAAATGTCTTGTTGCGCGTTTTCTAGGTATTGCTTGATTAAAAATCGAGAATACGGCGTTTGCGTGTTGCTCACTTCCCAAATAGACTCGTCGTTTTCTACCGAATACACAAAATCCAAATCCTCGGGTTCGAGGGCACGTAAGTAAATTTTAATTCCTTTTAGCGTAATCAAATTAGATGGTTTATTAGACATTCTTAGATGGTTAGACTTCCAGAAAAAACAAAGTTCGCTGGTCCAATTAGGTGTACATTTTTGTATTTATCTTCCTCTTTTTCAAAGGAAACTTTTAATTTTCCGCCTTCTACATTAATAGTGATTTCATTTTTTGATGTTTTTCCTATCGCATGCATGGCAATGGCAACGGCAGTGGCACCGGTTCCACAAGATAAGGTTTCATCTTCTACCCCTCGCTCATAGGTACGAATCGAAAACTCAGTATCGGAAATTTGCTTCACAAAATTGATGTTGCTCCCCGCTAGTCCGTATAAATTTCCGTAGCGGATTTTAGCACCTTCCCCCTTCACATCAAAATGCTCCAAATCCTCTACAAATTGCACATGATGTGGTGAACCTGTATTTAAAAAAACATAGTCACTTTCCACTTTCACTTCATTTACATCAATCATTTGAAGCGACACGATATTCTCATCATTAATTGCAGCCTGATGCACACCATCGGTAGCGATAAAAGTCGTTTCTTTTTCAACCATTCCCAAGTGTTTCGCAAAAGCCACCAAACAACGTCCCCCGTTTCCGCACATCGAACTTTCATTCCCATCGGAATTGTAATACACCATTTTAAAATCGGTCAAATTGTCATTTTCGAGTAACATTAATCCGTCGCCACCTATGCCAAATCTTCTGTCACACAAGTGTTCAATTAATTTGGTATTATTTTTGGGAAATGACAAATTACGGTTGTCTAAAATGACAAAATCGTTACCTGTTCCTTGATATTTATAAAAAGTGATATTCATGTGTAGTACAAAATAGTTGAATTATAGCCCTGATGGTAGCGGCATCCTTTTTTGGGCAGACTGATCTCGAAACATCGGGACTCGAAGTCTATCCAAAAAAGATACAGCGAACAGCAGGTGCATCTTGAACTGAAACACAAATGTAGTGCTCCTAAATGCAATAACAAAAGTACGAATATTAATGAGAAGTTAAAGTCTGTTAAACGACCGTTAAACTGTTTTAAAAAAAATAAGAAAATTATATTTTTACATTGAGAATTGAATAACAAATATTTATACTATGAAAAATTTAGCCAATTTATTTTTTGTTTCCCTATTAAGTGGAGCTACAACCTTAGGCGCTTACAAATTATTTATAGAAAATAATGCGCCACAATCGAAATTATCCATTGCAACTGAAGGGTATGCTAAAAACGTTGGCCTAGGAGCCGAAAATGTAGACTTTACAGTTGCTGCTGACAATGCGGTGCACACGGTTGTTCACGTTAAAAACATGACCACTTACAACCTTCCTAACGATCCTTTTATGGAATACTTTTTTGGACAACGTGGCGGTGGTGGTCAGCAAACACAAGTAGGCACAGGTTCTGGTGTAATTATTAGCGAAGATGGTTATATTGTAACCAACAATCACGTAATTCAAAATGCAACCGAGCTAGAAGTCACCTTAAACAATAACAAAACTTACAAAGCCAAATTAATTGGTACCGACAGTAAAATGGACATTGCTTTATTAAAAGTGGATGCCAACGAGAAACTACCGTATGCGACCTTTGGAAACTCCGACACTATAAAAGTGGGCGAATGGGTTTTGGCGGTTGGAAATCCGTATAATTTAACCTCAACAGTAACGGCTGGAATTGTTTCGGCCAAAGCGAGAGACTTAACCAATAATGGCATTCAGTCGTTTATTCAAACCGATGCGGCAGTAAACCCAGGAAACAGTGGAGGTGCTTTGGTAAACACGCGTGGTGAATTAGTGGGAATCAACACCATGATTACTTCACAAACTGGTTCTTATGTTGGCTATTCCTTTGCAGTTCCTTCCAATTTAGCGCGTAAAATTGTAGAAGATTTAATGGAATTTGGTAATGTACAACGTGGTGTTTTAGGTGTTGAAGGAGGCGAATTAAATGGAAATTCCTCTAAAGAATTAGGCGTTAAGGAAACACAAGGCTTTTATGTTAATAAAGTATATAAAAATTCAGGAGCCGAAAAAGGAGGCCTTCGTAAAGGTGACATTATCACACAATTAGACAATCAGAAAGTAACCGGATTTGCTTCTTTATCTTCTTATATCAATACGAAACGACCAAATGACGTAGTAAAAGTGGGTGTGGTACGAAATGGAGAATCCTTAACCCTTCCGGTTTCATTAACTAAAAAAGAATTGGTAAATTATGAGTACAACGGATTTGAATTGGAAGATATTGACGCTACCGACAAAAAACGTTTCAGACTTTCTAACGGTGTTAAAATCAAAGAAGTGACCAATGAAAAATTTGCTGCATATGCTCAAGAATTAAAAGGAAGCATCATTTTGGCAGTAGACGGTCAGAAAATAACTTCTATGGAGCAGGCTTCGAAATTGTTGAATTCGAAATCGGAAACTCAAAAATTCCGAATTGAGGTCATTACCCAAGACGGACAAAGACTTCAGATGCTTTTATAAAAAATTTAAAAATCAATCCCGATTCGTCGGGATTTTTTTATGTGAAAAAAGTGTGAAAAAAGTTTACGAAAACGTTTGAAATAGGTACTTTTGCACCATAAATTTTTTTAACTGTAAAGATGAACAACACAACTGTTTACGAAAAAGAATTAGCTTTTCAAGCCGACAGAAGAAAAGCTGCTGTAGAATTTATTAAAATTGTTAGCGATTTGTGGTATGACAAATCAATTGAAATGGTTTTATTTAGAAACCAATTGATTGACAGAAATGTAAGTGACATTATGAACTTACACGAATATGCTGGCGAATTTGTACAAAAACCAATCAACGTATTTGATTCGGTTGAAATTTTAAGAGCTATTGAATCGCTTGATTTACCACCTTCAAGAATTGATATTGGAAAATTAACTTTTGAGTACCACTTAGAAGACAACAAATACAACGATGCCAAAGCTTTTGTCATTGACAAATTAAAAGATGCTAAAAACACGCACGACATTAAACCTAAAGACGTAGTATTGTATGGTTTCGGTCGTATTGGTCGTTTGTTAGCTCGTGAATTAATGTCGAAAGCCGGAAAAGGACAACAATTGCGTTTACGTGCGATTGTAACTCGTGATAAAAATGATGCGGTATTGTTAGAAAAACGTGCTTCATTATTACGTTACGATTCGGTTCACGGTGATTTCGAAGGATCGGTACAAGCGGATGTAGAAAACAATGCTTTAACGATTAACGGAACTACTGTTCACATCATCACAGCCAATTCTCCTGAAGAAATTGACTATACTACTTACGGAATTAATGATGCTTTAATCATTGACAACACAGGTGCTTTTACAACAGAAGAAGCATTACGTCGTCATTTAAGTTCTAAAGGTGCCGATAAAGTGTTATTAACCGCTCCTGGAAAAGGGGTTCCAAATATTGTTTACGGAGTAAATCACGAAGAATACAATCCGGACGAAGTAAACATCTTCTCTGCTGCTTCTTGTACAACCAATGCTATTACTCCGGTTTTAGCCGCGATGGAAGAAACTTTAGGTGTAGTAAAAGGACATTTAGAAACCATTCACGCGTATACCAATGACCAGAACTTGGTAGACAACATGCACAAAAAATACCGTCGTGGTAGAGCGGCAGGTTTAAACATGGTAATTACAGAAACAGGTGCTGGAAGTGCCGTTGCGAAAGCATTACCAAGTTTAGCGGGTAAATTAACTTCGAATGCTATTCGTGTACCAGTTCCGAATGGATCTTTAGTGGTTTTAAACTTAGAAGTAGAAAAAAACACTACGGTTCAAGATTTGAATAACATCATGAAAAAATATGCTTTAGAAGGCAACTTAGTCGAGCAAATCAAATATTCCTTAAACAACGAGTTAGTATCTTCAGATATCGTTGGAACTTCTGCACCAGCAATCTTTGACAGCAATGCTACTATTGTTTCGGCAGACGGTAAAAATGTAGTAATGTATGTTTGGTACGATAACGAATATGGGTACAGCCACCAAGTAATTCGTTTGGCAAAGTATATTGCAAAAGTTAGACGTTATACGTATTACTAGTAACAGGGTCTACTTTTATAAAATAGAGAATCCGTTTCAAGAAATTGAAGCGGATTTTTTTATGTTTTTAAATTAAAAAATCCTATCTTTCTTACAAATTAAAAACTTTAAACACAATTATTTACTACTATGGGAAAATTTGTAATTTCAAAAAGAACAAACGGAGAGTTTCAATTTAATTTAAAAGCAGGAAACGGTCAAGTGATTTTAACCAGTGAAGGATATTCGGCAAAAGCAGGTTGCGAAAATGGCATCGAATCGGTTCGAAAAAACTCACAAGACGAATCCAATTTTGACAAGAAAACGGCTGCTAATGGTAAATTCTACTTTAATTTAAAAGCAGGCAACGGACAAATTATTGGTTCTAGTCAAATGTACGAAGCAGAAGCCGGAAGAGACAATGGAATTGCTTCTGTAAAAGAAAATGCCCCAACAGCAACTATTGAAGACGAAACCGTATAAATTAATTAAAATCAAGAAGTCCGTTTCAAGCCATTGAAGCGGATTTTTTTATTACTTTTATGCAAAACTTCAACTATTGGAATTTCTTATTTATTTCATTTTACTTGCCTTATTAGCTGAAATCGTTGGTACTATTGGCGGATTTGGCTCTTCATTATTATTTGTTCCCATTGCCAGTTATTTTTTCGATTTCCATTCGGTGCTAGGCATTACAGCCTTATATCATTTGTCTAGCAACATTTCCAAAATATATTTTTTCAGAAAAGGATACGATAAAAAGCTAATTCTCTACATTGGGATTCCTGCGGTAATTTTTGTAGCTATTGGCGCCTATTTGAGTAAATATTTAAATGCTGAAATTTTAGAAATTTTATTATCTCTATTCTTAATTCTCATCAGTCTACTTTTTATCCTGAAAGAAGATATAAACTTTAAACCCAACAACAGCAATTCGATAATTGGCGGAACTTTATCGGGATTGATAGCCGGTATATTAGGAACTGGCGGGGCCATTAGAGGATTAACCTTGGCTGCTTATAATTTAAAACCCGAAGTTTTTATTGCGACTTCAGCCATTATTGATTTAGGGATTGATTTGAGTCGAACTGTAGTTTATGGCATGAATGGTTATCTTCATAAAGACGACATGTACCTCATTCCTATCTTATTTTTGGTTAGTATCATTGGAACTTTTATCGGCAAAAAGATACTTTTAAAAATTCCGGAACAACAATTTAAGAAGATTGTTTTGATTTTAATCTTTATCACCGGAGTAAGCACTTTATTGAAAGTTATCTTATAACATGAATTTACAAACTACCTTAGAGAATGAACTAGTACGCTTAATCCCGTTACAAGAAACCGATTTTGAAGTATTGTTTGAAGTGGCTTCCGATCCGTTACTTTGGGAACAACACCCTAATAAAGACCGATACCAACGAGAAGTCTTTCAGATTTTTTTCGAAGGAGCTATGCTTTCAAAAGGCGCCTTCAAAATCATCGATAAAATAACTGGCAAAACTATTGGAAGTACTCGTTTTTACGATTTAGATGTAAACAATAAAAGTGTTTTGATAGGCTATACTTTTTACGGAAGAGCCTATTGGGGTTCAACATACAACCCACAAGTAAAAAAATTGATGCTCGATTATGCGTTTCACTTTTTTAAACAATGTCTATTTTCACATTGGCGCTCAAAACATCCGTTCTCAAAAAGCTATCGCACGATTAGGCGCGAGAAAAGTGCGAGAAATTAATATCGCTTATCACGGTGAACCTGAAAAATTAAATTTTGAATATGTAATTCGGAAGGAAGATTGGAAATAATTAGTTCTCCAATACCCGATTTACTTGTACAAAACGCTTGGCATAATACGCTTCTTTTGTTGAAGAAACAATAACTCCCGAACTTGTTGATGAATGGATAAATTTAATTTCATCGTCAGAAACTTCCGTGACCATACCCACATGACTAACCCCTCGACCACTGGTTGCAAAGAAAATCAAATCTCCTTTTTGTGCTTGCGATTTGTCGATTCTAACTCCAGCATTTGCGGCCATATCACGAGAAGAACGCGGCAAAGTCATCTCAATATTTTTAAAAGTAGTATACATTAATCCAGAACAATCAAATCCACCATTACCTGTCGCACCACTGCGGTATCTAGCTCCTAAATTTTCAGAAGCTTTGGCGATTAGAAATTCTGCTTTGGATATGTTTTCTGGAGAAAGTGGAGCGACTTCTTCGATAGGCACTACAGGTTCAATTTCGACTACTTCGTCATCGGTTTCTTCCATTTGAGGTTTAACCTGCCCAATTTCCTCGTTTTTATCCGATTCTACTCTACCAATTATTTTGAATTGACTTTTAGGTTTTTCAACTTCTCTTTCGGCGACAACTTTATCTTCAATTTTAACTGATTTTTTTTCTTCAGTATTCGTTGCTGTTTTCTTGGTTCCGTTTTTGACAACCAACTTATAACCTACATCCAAACCTGATTTAATCGTCGGATTCAAAGCCTCCAATTCGGCAATTGTTATTCCGTATTTTTTTGATATTCCGTATTTTGTTTCTTTGGCCAAAACCTCGTGAGTAATTTCCTCTGTTGCCGAATCAACATTTACTTTTGGCTCAATTTTAGTAGCAATTTCTATTTTTTTAGGTGCTTCTTTTTGAACTTCCTTTATTTCTTTTTTGGAAGTAGCAACAACTTTACTTTGAACAACAGATGGAATGGAAACCTTCGCTCCAATTTTCAAACCTTCGGTTTCAATGAATGAATTGGCTTCTTTAATTTTATCGATACTTACATTGTATTTTTTCGAAATACCGTACAACGTTTCTTTGGGAAGTACTTCGTGAACAATCGGTTCGGCTGCAATAATGGGTTGGTTTTTATTTGGAATTTGCAATACCATATCCAATTTCAATCCGTTTTTGGCCTTTGGATTCATTTCTAAAATATCCGATTGCTTGACTTGATATTTATGCGCTAAACTATATACCGTTTCCCCTTTAACCACCGTATGTTGTAGTCTTTCTTGTGAAAAAACAAGCGACGATACTGAAATCAAAAAGAGTATTAAATTTTGTTTAAAAGACATATGTTTTATTTTGCAATTGAAATCAATTGTTATTTACAAAGTTGCAAGATACCAAAAACTCCCAGTTATACCGGGAGTTTTAACATTATTTTTGTATTTCCCAATAACAGTAGAACCCTTACGCTTTGCCAGCTGCAATCAAATTTAAAGCCGAACCAGCTACAAACCAACCAATTTGACTTTCGTTGTACGTATGGTTTGCCAAAATGATATCCTTAGAACCATCGGCATGAACAAACTCTAAAGTCAATGGTTTACTCGGAGCAAATTCGGTTAAATCTAAAAAGTTGATCGTATCGTCTTCCTGAATTTTATCATAATCGGCCTCATTGGCAAAAGTTAGTGCCAACATTCCTTGTTTTTTAAGGTTGGTTTCGTGAATACGGGCAAATGATTTCACCAATACCGCTTTCACGCCCAAGAAACGAGGTTCCATAGCCGCATGTTCACGTGACGAACCTTCCCCGTAGTTTTGGTCTCCTACCACAATTGAAGAAATACCTGCTGCTTTGTACGCTCTTTGCACTTTGGGTACCTCATCGTACGTTCCTGTCAATTGATTTTTAACCGAATTGGCTTTATGATTGAAGGCATTTTCGGCACCAATTAACATATTGTTCGAAATGTTATCCAAATGTCCACGGTAACGCAACCAAGGTCCTGCCATCGAAATATGATCGGTAGTACATTTTCCAAAGGCTTTGATTAATAACTTGGCTCCAGTAATATTTTTACCATCCCAAGGCTCAAAAGGCGCTAATAATTGTAAACGATCCGACGTTGGTGAAACCACGACCTGAACCGAAGAACCATCAGCTGCAGGAGGTTGAAAACCATCATCCTCCACATCGAAACCTTTAGTAGGCAACTCATCCCCATGAGGTGGATTTAATTTTACGGCTTCACCATTATCATTCAACAAGGTATCGGTAATTGGATTGAAGTCCAAACGCCCCGAAATTGCTAAGGCTGCCACCATTTCTGGGGACGTTACAAAAGCATGGGTATTGGGGTTGCCGTCGGCTCTTTTTGAAAAATTACGGTTGAAGGAATGTACAATCGTATTTTTTTCCTGCTTGTCGGCTCCTGCTCTATCCCACTGCCCGATACACGGTCCGCAGGCATTCGTAAACACCTTGGTTCCCATCTTTTCGAACGTCGCAATAATGCCATCTCTTTCAATGGTATAACGGATTTGTTCCGAACCTGGATTGATTCCGAATTCTGCTTTTGGTGTGATACCATGCGCTACCGCTTGCTCCACTATGGAAGCCGCTCTCGACATATCTTCATATGACGAATTGGTACACGAACCAATTAATCCCCACTCTACTTTGATGGGCCAACCGTTTGCTTCTGCTTCGGCTTTCATTTTAGAAACTGGCGTTCCGCGGTCTGGTGTGAAAGGCCCGTTGATGTGCGGTTCTAATTCGGATAAGTTGATTTCAATAAGTTGATCAAAATATTTTTCAGGATTTGCATATACTTCTGCATCGGCGGTTAAATAAGAAGCTACTTTATCAGCAGCATTCACCACATCCTGACGACCGGTTGCTGCTAAATATCTTCTCATGGAATCGTCATATCCGAAAGTTGACGTTGTCGCACCAATTTCGGCCCCCATATTACAAATGGTTCCTTTTCCGGTACACGACATCGACTCGGCACCTTCACCAAAATATTCTACGATTGCTCCTGTTCCTCCTTTTACGGTAAGGATATCGGCTACTTTCAAAATCACATCTTTTGGCGCCGTCCAACCGTTTAATTTTCCCGTTAGTTTTACCCCGATTAATTTCGGAAATTTCAATTCCCAGGACATACCCGACATAACATCTACCGCATCGGCACCACCCACACCAATGGCTAGCATACCCAAACCACCGGCATTTACTGTGTGCGAATCGGTACCAATCATCATACCACCAGGAAAGGCATAGTTTTCCAGTACGATTTGGTGGATAATTCCCGAGCCCGGTTTCCAGAAACCAATCCCGTATTTATTGGACACCGATGACAAGAAATCGAATACTTCTTTGGATTGTTTGTTGGCAAACGCCAAATCCTCAACCGCACCGTTTTTTGCTTGAATTAAGTGGTCGCAATGCACTGTGGTAGGCACTGCCACGGTCTTTTTACCCGCATGCATGAATTGCAGCAATGCCATTTGCGCCGTAGCATCCTGACATGCTACACGATCCGGAGCAAAATCGACGTAGTCTTTACCTCTTGTGAAAGCTTGAGAAGGCGTTCCTTCCCAAAGGTGGGAATATAAAATCTTTTCAGAAAGCGTGAGTGGACGCCCTACCAATTCGCGTGCTTTATCGACACGAGACGCCATAGTAGCGTACACTTTTTCAATCATTTCAATATCAAATGCCATACGATTAGTTGTTTTTTGTTTGTTGTTTCATTTTAACTATACAAGTTACAAAAAATAAAGTAATAATCGATACGCTTTAATTTAGGCAAAATAGCTTAAACAAATTAGCCACGAATACACGAATGTTTTCACTAAACCGCTAAATCATTTTTCGTGAATTCATGGCTATTTTTTAACACAAGACATAAAATCACCTGAAATGCGTAGTTATATGTAATTTAAAACCAACAAAAAACCCGAGCTTCACTCGGGTTTTACTATTTATATCCTTAAAGTATTATTTCACTAATAATTTATGAGAAGGCGCAAACTTGGTCAAGTTAATTCCTTCTACTGCTGCGGTGTATTCCTCAATATTAGGTGTTCTACCTAAAATCGTAGACAATACTACTACGGGTGTAGAAGACAATAATGATTCTCCTTTTTTCTCAGCAGAATCTTCCACCACACGTCCTTGAAACAAACGCGTTGATGTTGCCATAACCGTATCTCCTTTAGCTGCTTTTTCCTGGTTACCCATACACAAGTTACAACCTGGACGCTCTAAGTACAACATGTTTTCGTATTCTGTACGAGCTGCTGCTTTTGGTGCGTTGTCGTCGAATTCGAAACCTGAGTATTTTTGCAATACTTCCCAGTCACCTTCAGCTTTTAATTCGTCTACGATGTTATACGTTGGAGGAGCAACTACTAAAGGCGCTTTGAATTCTACTTTACCATTTTGAGCCTCGATGTTTTTCAACATTTGCGCTAAGATTTTCATATCGCCTTTGTGCACCATACATGAACCGATGAAACCTAAATCAACGGTTTTCGTTCCTCCGTAGAAAGACAACGGACGGATCGTATCGTGTGTATAACGTTTTGAAACATCCGCATTGTTTACGTCTGGATCGGCAATCATTGGTTCTGCAATTTGATCTAAATCCACTACAACTTCCGCATAGTATTTTGCATTCGCGTCCGGACGTAACGCAGGCTCTTCACCCGATCTGATTTCCGCAATACGCTTGTTGGCTTTATCAATTAAACCTTGTAAAACTTTCTTCGCGTTGTCCATCCCTTTATCGATCATGATTTGGATTCTGCTTTTTGCAATTTCCAATGATTCGATTAGAGTTTCATCTTCTGAAATACAGATAGACGCTTTCGCTTTCATTTCTGCTGTCCAATCCGTGAATGTAAACGCTTGGTCAGCTGTTAACGTACCTAGGTGAACCTCGATGATTCTTCCTTGGAACACATTTTCACCACCAAATTGGTGTAACATTTGTGCTTGTGTTGCGTGCACCACATCACGGAAATCCATATACGATTTCATTTCACCTTTGAAGGTCACTTTCACCGATTCTGGAATTGGCATAGAAGCTTCACCCGTTGCTAACGCTAACGCCACCGTACCTGAATCGGCACCAAACGCTACTCCTTTAGACATACGCGTATGTGAGTCACCACCAATAATGATCGCTCTATCATCCACAGTGATATCATTCAACACTTTGTGAATCACATCCGTCATCGAATGGTATACGCCTTTCGGGTCACGCGCAGTAATCAATCCGAAATCGTTCATGAATTGCATCAATTTCGGGATGTTCGTTTGTGCTTTTTTATCCCAAACCGAAGCCGTGTGACATCCTGATTGGTACGCACCGTCTACGATTGGAGAAATTGTAGTCGCTGCCATTGATTCTAACTCCTGTGCCGTCATTAAACCTGTAGTATCCTGAGAGCCTACTATGTTTACAGTCACACGAACATCAGAACCCGCATGTAAGACTTTTTTAGAAATTGTACCTACTGCGTTTCTGTTGAAAATTTTCTCAACTGCAGTTAATCCTTGCCCTTCGTTATGAATTTCTTTGGAAGGCGCATATACTAGAGGCGCCTCGATTCCTAATATTTTAGCTGCAAATGTTTGCAATTTTTTACCAAAAACGATGGCGTAAGAACCACCTGCCTTGATAAATTCCATTTTTTGCGGTGTGAATGATCTTGAGATATCTATTAACTCCTGATCACCGTTGTATAATTTTTTTGATTTTGTATTAATCGTTAAAACAGTACCGGTTGCTACAGAATATTTTTGTTCTAAAACCGGCTCTCCGTTTTCATCGCGAACTACCTCTCCGTTAGCATCTGTTTTCTTTACCCAATTTTTAAGGTCGATCCCGATACCACCTGTTACGTCCACTGTAGTTAAGAAAATTGGCGAAATACCGTTTGTTCCACCCACAATTGGAGCAATGTTTACGAAAGGCACATAAGGACTTGCTTGTTTCCCTGTCCACAATGCTACGTTGTTTACCCCTGACATACGAGAAGAGCCTACACCCATCGTTCCTTTTTCAGCAATTAACATCACACTTGCATCAGGATGTTTTGCTTGTAAGGCTTTAATTTCTTGTTGTGCTTGCGGTGTAATCATACACAATCCGTGTAACTCACGATCCGAACGCGAGTGCGCTTGGTTACCCGGAGATAATAAATCGGTTGAAATATCACCTTCACCAGCGATGAAAGTTACTACTTTAATTTCTTCGGTTACTTCAGGCAATTTTGTAAAGAATTCTGCATTTGCATAGCTTTCCAAGATATCTTTTGCAACTGCATTATTATTTTCAAAAGCTACTTTCAAACGATCCATATCGGCATCGTATAAATACACTTGTGTTTTTAACACGTCAGCCGCTTGTTTAGCAATCGCTTCGTCATTTCCTAAAGCCAAGTCCAACAAAGCAATGATTGATGGTCCACCTTTCATGTGAGACAACAATTCGAAAGCAAAGGCTGGAGTGATTTCAGCAACACTAGCTTCACCTAAAATAATTTCTTTTAAGAATTTAGCTTTCGCACCTGCAGCAGGCGTAGTACCTGGCAAAGTATTGTAGATGAAGAATTTTAATGAATCTTCTCTATGAGGATGGTTAACCTCTTTGATTTGCGCGATAATTTCGCTGATTAATGCTTCACCATCAATAGGTTTTGGATGTAATCCTTGCGCTTTACGCTCTTCAATTTCAGTAAGATATTCTGTATACAAATTCATTTTGATATCGAGTAAAAGGTTTTATTTATTTGTTGCACAAATTTACAAATTAGTGGTATTGTTTGAAAATTTTTCAAGTAAATAAGTCGTTTGATTTTCATTTTTTATCAAAACACGAATTTGATGCCATTATTTTAAATAAAAACCAAAAAAACAACAAGAAAAAATAACAATTTGAAATTTGAAATTACTTGTTTTTGATTTCTCTGAGTCGTGTCATCGGACTTTCAAAATATTTATACAGTAAATAAGACAAGACAACTGTAATAATCCAATAAGTAATTGTATATAAGCCTAATGAAAACCCAGACAAAGCCTCTGATGGAAATAATTCTTTCATTAAATGCAGTATAATCGTGTAATGTAGTAAATAAATACTGTAGGAAATGACACTAATTAACGTAATCCATTTTGTAAAAAGCAAGGATTGAAATTGCATGGTTGTCAAAAAAGGGAGCAACAAACAAATGGCAATAGAATTTAAGGGCAAGAACAAAACATTAAAGAAAAATGGAAATGTTTCGACATTTATTCCTAAGGCAAAAATAAAGATATGTAGCATTAGTAAAATTACTAAACCAATACCAAAAGACAGCTTTTTTACAGCTTCCGAAAGGACAAATTCACGCAATACATAAAAAGCGATAAAACCATAATAGATTGCGTCTACTCTATAAATAGTCACTTTACGCAGTTTTTCATTCCATTCCGATAAACTATGAATACTATGAGTTTGATTAAAATATAAACGTATAATTCCGAAGGCAAGAATAACTAAAAGTGACATTGCTACAAAAAGCTTTCCTTTGTCTTGTTTGGGAAAAACTTTAATCAGGAAATACAATGAAAACGGGCCAACAATATAACAAAACTGCTCTACTGCAAGACTCCAAGCTACTCTAAAAAAGGCAGGAGATGTAGTCGTAATATTTTGAAGATAAAAGAAATACAAAAATAATTTTTCTGGAATTTCCTTATAAATTGCCACCCATAAAATTAAGTTAATCAGTAAAGCTAAATAATAGTTAGGCAAGGTTCTAAACCAACGTCTTTTCAGAAAAACAAAAACATCCTGTAATGAAAAATCATCTTTTTGAATCAATTTTAAAACTATTTTTCCAATTAAGAAACCACTAATCACAAAAAATATTTCGACACCAATAGTTCCGCTTAATCGCATTAACCAACTAATGATGGAAGGATAATAATTGCTAATCCATAAGGAATGCGAAAAAACTACTAACGAAATCGCAATACTCCTTGCTAGATCTAGACCAGGATAACGGTTTTCTAAGGTAACTTTAAGACCGAGCATTAAAGATTAAAACAATTTTTTAATAATCATTTCTTCTGTTATACCTTCGGCGTCGGCTTTGTAGTTTTTAATAATTCTATGACGTAAAATTCCAGTAGCCACCGCTTGAACGTCTTCAATATCGGGTGAGAATTTACCATTCAACGCTGCATTTGTTTTGGCTGCCAAAATTAAATTTTGCGAAGCACGTGGACCAGCACCCCAATCGATGTAATTTTTAATATAATCGGTTGCTAAAGCATTATCAGGTCGTGTTTTTGACACTAAAGTTACTGCATATTCGATAACATTATCAGTTACAGGAATTCGGCGAATTAGGTGCTGAAAATCGATAATTTCTTGCGCTGTGAACAACGGATTTACTTTTTCTGTAACATCTGACGTGGTACTTTTCACCACTTGTACTTCTTCGGCAAAAGAAGGATACTCTAATTTTATAGCAAACATAAAACGGTCTAATTGTGCTTCAGGTAACGGATACGTTCCTTCTTGCTCAATCGGGTTTTGAGTGGCAAGTACAAAAAATGGCAATTCTAATTTATAATGATGCCCCGCCACAGTCACCGATTTTTCTTGCATGGCTTCCAATAAAGCCGCTTGGGTTTTGGGTGGCGTACGGTTGATCTCATCGGCCAAAATAATATTCGAAAAAATTGGCCCTTTGATGAATTTAAAATTTCTCGTTTCATCAAGAATTTCGCTACCTAAAATATCAGAAGGCATTAAATCGGGTGTAAATTGAATACGTTTAAAATCTAAACCTAAGGCTTGCGAAATGGTATTCACCATTAATGTTTTTGCCAAACCAGGGACCCCTACTAAAAGTGCATGACCTCCCGAGAAGATACTCAACACAATTTGATTGACAACTTCCTCTTGGCCAACTATTATTTTGGCGATTTCTTTTTTTAGTTCCTTTTGCTTTTGAACCAAATTTTGAATGGCGGTAACATCTGACATATTTTTGAATTTTGAATTTAGAGATCCGAATTCAGAAATCTAAACTTTTCGTTAATTTTAAAACCAAAAAAGAGTTAATTCTATGATTTCATAAAACTAACTCTTTTATCTGAATTAATAAAAATTTATTTTTTCAACCAGTTATTGGTGTAAGTGCAATCACGGTATTCTCCGTTAATTTTGATGTGCGTTTCCTTAATTTTTTCTTCACTCCATTTTGCAATGGCTTTCAATTGTTTTTCTTTTAAGGCTAATTCTTTCAAACGAATATAATCTTTGGCATAATCGGCAGTATGTTCATCAAAACGATTAGTAACCGTCATAATTTTGTAAAATTTCTTACCTGTTCTATCCTCTTCTGTAATAGGATAAGAAACTTCTCCATCTTTTAAGTTCGCTACTACCGAATACATAGACGGATCCATTTTGGTCAATTCGAAACGAGTGTCTTGTGTTTTAGGATTTGTTAATACACCTCCATCATTTTTGGTTTCTTTTTCTTCCGACATCGTGCGTGCTGCTTCAGCAAAAGTAATTTCTTTATTTAAAATTTTTGTACGAATCGACTCTGCTTTTTCTTTAGCCACTTTTAAAGCCTCATCCGAAACTTTTGGAGCAATAACAATATGTCTTAATTCTACATCTTGTCCTTTTATTTTATCCACTTGAATAATATGGAATCCAAATTCTGTTTCAAAAGGTTCTGAAATTTCACCTTCTTGCAAACTGAATGCAACGTCTTTAAATTCTTTTACGAACTGTGTTTTACGGTTCATTTTGTAATATCCTCCATTATTTTTAGATCCTGGATCTTCCGAATACAGAACGGCTTTTGTAAAAAAACTAGCCCCATTTTCTTGGATATCTTTTTTAAATGCTTTCAGTTGATTAATTACTGCATCTTTAGCTTCTTTAGCAATAATTGGTTTTACTACAATGTGTGCTACTTCCATTTCGGCACCAAAAACAGGTAAGTCCTCTGCAGGAATTGCTTTAAAAAAATCACGAACCTCTTCTGGTGTGATAATTACTTGGTCAACAATCTTTTTTTGCATTTCTGAAGTTAACCTGTTTGTTTTGATAATATCAAACAATTCCGTTTTAAAATCTTCAACACTTGATTTTTTGAAGTATTGCACTACTTTTTCCATAGAACCCAATTGTTCTACCATGTAGTTCATTTGCTCGTCTAATTTTTGATTTACTTCCGAATCAGCTATTACAATACTATCTTGAATCGCTTGGTGAGCATATAATTTATCTTCTAATAATTTCCCAAACATTTGGCAACGAGAAATATCTTTAGTCTCAACACCTTGTTGTTTTAATTCTAAATATGTCTTATCGATATCTGAATCCAAAATCACATAATCTCCTACTACACCTACAACACCATCAATTTTTGTCTTTTGTGCGGATGCAGAAATAGTTACCAGTAAAAAGGCAGCAAAAAGACTTATTTTTTTAATTAACATCATTTGTATTTTAATTTATTTGGCTTTACTTATTTTTTCATTGTAGCCTTCAATTTCTCAAAAACTGCAGTATTTGTATTTACTTTAAATTCTTTTTTCAATTCAGAAACCCAATTATCCTCTAGAAATTGTTGGTAATCATTAATCACTCTTCCTTTAGTTTCTTCAAATGTTTTTCCTACTGCTGGTATTACCTTTATTACTTTGTTTACATAATAAAAGTCTTTGTCTTTATAAACTTCAGACAATCCGACTTTAAAAGCAATGTTTTTAGTTGCGTCACCTTCTTCCAGAATTTCTTCTTTTATCATAACATTTACCGCATCTTTAGTATTTAATTTTGTCTTTATATCGTCTAATTTGACATCACTTTTTAATAGTTTGATCGCTTTTTTAACGAAATCTTCTTTTGCAGTAGAAACAGTTACTACTTCAACACGATTTTTCCATTGGTAGTTGGCTTTATTGATTTCAAAATGTTTTTTCAAACCAATAGTGTCTTGCTTAGCTTTGTTCCAAATTTCTTTTTCCATTAAGTCAAAAAGCAATAAGCCGTCACGATATTCTTCTACGATATTTGCAAATTCAGGAAATTCCGCCTCTAAATTATCATTATAGTAATTATTTAATTGACCATCTACAAAACCATTGTAAACGAAATCTACCAATTTACTTATTGGTTTTATTGCTAATTTAGATTTTTGTCTTGAATTTAATTCTTGTAAAAACGTTGCTCCAGTAATCGATTTGTCTTGTAATTTTAACAATTCAGCTTCAAACTCTTTAGTATCTTCAGGCAATTTCCATTCGCCTGTATAATACTTATCGGTCACCAAAGTTTTAATTTTTGCATATAATTTTTCATTACGAACAACTTTATACTTAGTTCTCAATTTAGCATTTAAAGTGTTTGTAATAATTCTAGAGCGATCATCTTTACGGATTTTAGCATCCAATTCGCGCTCCATTTCTTCCAATTTTTTAACTGGATGTTTTTCAATCAGTTTCACAATATGCCATCCAAACTGACTTTCAAAAGGTTCTGAATATTCACCCACATTTTTTAAACCAAAAGCTACATTTTCAAAAACTTCAGAACTTAATTGTCCAGAAGCAAATCTTGGTAAAACACCTCCTTTTGGAGCAGAATTTTTATCTTCGGAAAATTGATTGGCTAATGCTTCGAAACTTTCTCCTTGCTTCAATTTTGAATAAATATCCTTAATCGTTGAAGTAATTTTTGTAGTAATTTCAGGAGTTATTGTTTGTGGTTTTAACACCATAATGTGAGCAACAGTAACCTCTCCTCTATTTTCTCTAACATCTAATACTTTTACTAAATGATAGCCAAATTTTGTACGAACGGGTTTAGACACCTCACCTACTTTAGTTGTGAAAGCAGCTGTTTCGAAAGGGTATACCATTCTAAATGCAGAAAAATATCCTAAATTTCCTTTGTTTTCTTTAGCTGAAGGATCTTGAGATACTTGTTGTGCCACCTCTTCGAAATTCTCTCCTGACAAAATTCTTTTTCTAACATCTAATGCTTGATTGAATGCTTTTAGAGTATCTTCTGGCGAAGCATTTTCATCACATTTTATAAGAACATGAGCTGCTTTTACTTCTTTTTGCAATCTATTGTACCCTTCTTCGATTAACGCTTTCGTTACTTTAGAGTCGGAAGTATAATTTTTCGCTAATTGACCTCTGTACGATTTCAATTCATTAGTATATTGTTGGCCGTTTTGCAAACCTAATTTATTGGCTTTGGTAATTTTTAGTTTGTAAGCTACAAACAATTCCAAATATTGATTTAAATCTTTTTGAGATTCGTCTTTTACTAAATCGATGTTTTTATTGTAAACTCTTACAAATTCATCAGTAAAATAAGGCTTTTCATCAATTTTAAACAAAACTTCTTTAGGGCTATTTTGAGCAACTAAAACGCTTGTAAATAGCATAAAAAATACTGATAAAAAAGGGCTTGACTTCATTTTCAATTTGTTTATTTTAGAATAGAGTAGCAAAAATAACAATTCGCTCACATTAAACAAGTAATCCCCTTTGTATTAACAAAATTTTATCCAAAAAAAAGAGCATCAAAAGTAATTGATGCTCCTTAAAGTTTTGCTAAGTCTTATTTAATTCATAGAAACTATGATAAATTCACTTCTTCTATTTTGTTGGTGTTGCTCTTCAGAACAAGAAGAGTTATTTGTTGGTTCACAACCACAATCATTTGTTAGTTGCGATTCTCCATATCCTTTTCCTGTTAATCTTGTTTTAGAAATTCCATTTTTTACCAACCAACCAATAGTTGATTTTGCTCTACGATCAGATAATTTCAAATTGTAATCAGCAGTTTGACGACAATCAGTGTGCGATCTAACATCAATTTTTAGTGTTGGATTTTGTTGCATTACGTCAAGAATTTTTTCCAATTCTAAAGCAGCATCTTTTCTGATATTAGATTTATCTAAATCGAAATAAATAATTTTAATATCAAAAGTTTTAGCTAAATCAGTACCCACTTTAATCTCTTTAACTTTCTTACCTTTTTTTATTGGAAGTTGGGTTTTTCCAGGTTTATTAGGAATTGAAACAGGAGTTTCTACAGTATCGTACTCTTCTTTTTCACTTCTAACATAGTATTTTTTACCTGCTCCTATATTTTTAAAACTATAATTTCCGTTTTCATCAGCAGTTGTTGTGGCAACAGCATTAAACTTATCATCAAAAAGAGTAACAGTTGCGCCAGGAATTACTTCATTAGTCTCTAAATCAGTAATAACTCCTTCCAAATCATGTTTATAATCCATATCTAAAGGTTTATTTTCAATAAAACTATAGATGTCGTCTAATCCTTGACCACCTTCTCTATTAGAAGTAAAAAAACCTTTTTTAGTAGTTACATCTATAATTAATGCAAAATCATCTTGTGAGCTATTTACGGGTTCACCAACATTAACTACTTTAGTAGGCATTCCATTTTCATCAAGCTTGGTCATAAAAATATCCAAACCACCTAAACCTTGATGACCATCAGAAGCAAAGTACAATTCGTTATTTTCATTTACATATGGAAAAGTTTCTCTACCTTCAGTATTAACTCCTCCAGTTAATTTAACAGGTTCTCCATAGGTATCATTCCCTAAAATTGAAACCTTGTATAAATCAGATTGACCAGTCGTTCCAGGTCTATTTGTTGCAAAGTACAATGTTTTCTCATCTGGGCTTAAAGCAGGATGAGCTGTACTAAAATCATCGCTATTGAATGGCAATTCTTTAACGTTAGTCCATTCTTCTCCTTCAAGTGTAGCTTTATATAATTTTATTAAAATTAACTTTTCAGCACTTTTACCAACTATTCCGTCGTTGAAGTTATTTCTAGTGAAGTAAACCGTTTTTAAATCTTTAGTAAAAACTGGAGTATCTTCGTGAAATTTAGAATTTAATTTGTTTGAAAAACGTTTTGGTTTTACTAGAGATCCATCTTCAGACAAATCTGCCGCATACAAGTTTGTAAAAGGCAAACCAGTCCATTTTGTTTTTATTTTTGCATACCCTGTACTATCTCTTGAGGTTGAAAAAAGTACTTTATCACCATACTTATATGGTCCGTATTCGTATGCTTTTGTATTAACTTCAGTAGTTTTTATTTCGTATCTACCAGAATTTTTGGCAATTATTTCTTTATAATTTTTTTGTTCACTATAATATTTACCTCTAACATCACTTCCTGCTAATTCATAAAACTTATCTAGAAACTGGTTTGCTTTAGTATAATCTCCTGCAGCTTTTAAAGTTTGAGAATAACGATAATAATATTCGGGAGCGACTTTTTCGTTTAAGGCAAACAATTCATCATACCATTTATTTGCTTCTAATAAGTTGGCATTAAAATAATAGGAATCTCCTAATTTTTGAAATAGATCAACCGATTTATAACCTTTCGCTGCAATTTTTTCGTAGGTTTTAATCGCGTCTACATAAGCTAAATTATCATATTGCGAATTTGCTTTTACAACTTTGGCCTCTTGACCAAAAATTGAAAAATTAATTAATAACGTAACTAATACTATTTGAATTTGTCTTTTCATAATCTATTTTTTTAGAAGAATCTTGGAGCTACTACTTTGTCGAAGTTTTTAAACAACTCATAACGTAAAAATATTTCATGTGATCCTGAATTAAAATTACCTAATCGTGTTGTTTCTTTGTCATAAGCATAGCCTATCAACCAAGAGTCCGAAATTTGAAATCCAGCCATTCCACTTAATGCGGCATCCCATCTATAAGCAACACCTAAAGAGAATTTTTCGTTGAACCAAAAGTTCCCTGATAAATCGGCTTGTAACGGAGCCCCTTTAACTGCTTTTAATAAAGCAGCTGGTTTAAATTGTATTTCATTACTTAATTTGAAAACATGTCCTGCGATAAAATGAATGTGCATCCTTTCTCCTGCAACATACTGAACATCATTATCATAATATTTTTGTTCTAACATAAAAGGAATTGAAAGCCCAACATATGTTCTATGTGAATACCAAAAAACACCTGCTCCAACATTTGGATAAAATCTATTATCAATATTCTCCTTCCCTTTTTGCAAAGGATCATTTGGATCGAATGTTTTCAATTTATTGAAATCAACGTTAAAAAGATTTGCTGTCCCTTTAACTCCAAAGGCTAGTTTAAACGTTTCGGAAGTAGGTATCGTATAACTCATATCTACCGAAATAGTATTTTCATCAGAAGGACCTAAACGATCATTAACAAAACTAACTCCCAATCCAACTTTCTGACTTGACCCAAGTGGTGTATGTAATGTTACAGTATTGGTTACTGGAGCACCTTCTAATCCTACCCATTGTGTTCTATGCATTGCCAAAACACTTAAACATCCTCTTGAACCCGCATATGCAGGGTTTATATTAGCAGTATTATACAT